>JACPFC010000109.1 GCA_016183175.1 Deltaproteobacteria bacterium | reverse complement strand
GTTGCCTCTTAAGACGTTCTTCCTCCGAAACATCACTGGCAAGAAAAAGAACAGGAGACACTGCGGACAAAACCCTCGCCAATCCGCCGAGAAGGGAGGTAAATCTTGCGGCGGCGCCGGTGGCCGGCTCCGCCAACGTTGCTGTCGCGGCCGGGCGGACAAAAGGGAGGACATTGTCAGGCAGAGCCTCGGCTGTTTCGGCCTCAAAAACCGCCGATCCCTCCGGAGGAGAAAAATATCTGACATCAAGCGCTTCGGTCATTCAAACGACTCCTTGTTTTACGAAACGTGAATGATGATGGTGGACGATTAACACTGCCGTTATCGGCAGGAAAGAAAATAAGTTGCGCGGAAAATGAATAATAATAATAATAAAAAAAAAAAAATAAAAAAAAGTAGTTATAATATAAATCTTTGAATAGAAAGGGACCGAATAACTTAGGGGCTGACAGATTCAACAGATGGAGCCTGCGGAGCGGGAAGCTCGCGACGATACCCGCACCCCTTCTCCGGGCAACGAATCTCCACCCCTTTGGTCTTCGAATATTTTTCGACCAGATAAGCCGAGCCGCACTCGGGGCATTTTTCATTGATCGGCTTGTCCCAGGCGGCAAAGGTGCAGGTGGGATAGCCGGTGCATCCATAAAATATTTTCCCGCGCCTGGATCTCCGCGCCGAAAGCGGCTTCCCGCATTGCGGGCAGTTGATGCCGAGCGAAATGGCCTTGGTGCTTTTGCATTTCGGGTAGGCCGAACAGGCCAGAAACGGACCGAATCGTCCCCGTTTGACAATCATCTTTGAGCCGCATTTTTCACAGACCTCGCCGGTCTCTTCGGGCACCTCCGCAATGATTTTTCCCGACTCGTCTTTTCGGAACTCCTTCGTGTTTTTGCAGTCGGGGTAGGACTGACAGGCCAGAAATTCCCCGTGACGGCCGAATTTGATCACCATCGTCGATCCGCACTTTTCGCATTTCAGATCGGTGAGTATTTCCTGCCGCTTGATGTCCTTCATGTGGACCTTCGCGTGGCTCAAGGTCTTTGAGAAGGTTCCGTAAAAATCCTTGAGCGTATCGACCCACCCCATCTTCCCCTCTTCAACTTCGTCGAGCTCCTCTTCCATCCGGGCGGTGAATTGGACATCCATGATATCGGTAAAATTTTTCACCAGAAGATCGTTGACCATCGTTCCCAACTGCGTGGGATGAAGCCGCTTCCCCTCGTCCTTTTCGCAATATTTCTTGTCCTGAATCACCCCCAGAATGGACGCGTAAGTGGAAGGGCGGCCGATCCCTTTTTCCTCAAGCTCTTTGACGAGCGACGCCTCGGTGAACCGCGGCGGAGGCTGGCTGAAATGCTGGGAGGGCAGATAGTCATGACACTTCAGCCTCTCCCCCTCTTTCAATTCCGGAAGGAGCGTCCCTTCCCCCCCTTTTTCTTCCGCCTCTTCATCTCCCTGATTCTTTTTCGCCTCTTCTTCCTCCGCCTCCATATACACGGAAATAAATCCGGGGAATTTGATGATCGAACCGGTCGCCCGAAATTCATACGCCCCTGCCTTGATGATAAATGTCGTCCGGTCGAGCAGGGCCGGCCTCATCTGGCTCGCCACAAACCGCTTCCAGATCAGTTCGTAGAGCCGACATTCATCCTTCTTCAGATATTTTTTCACCACGTCGGGCGTATAGGCCATCGATGTCGGACGAATCGCCTCATGCGCCTCTTGCGCCTCTTTCCTGGATTTGTAGAAATTCGGCTGGTCCGGCAGATAATCCCGCCCATACGTATCATTAATATACTGTCGAACCTCGTCTAACGCCGAAGAGGCAATCCGCGTCGAATCGGTCCGCATGTAGGTGATCAGCCCGGCCAGTTCGCCTCCTCCCACCTCCACCCCTTCGTAGAGCTGTTGCGCCAGCATCATGGTCTTCTTGGGCGAGAAGCCGAGCTTCTGCGAGGCCTCCTGCTGGAGTTTGGAGGTAATAAAAGGAGGAGACGGATTCCGCTTCTGCTCCTTCTTTTCGATGGTCTGAAGAACAAACAACTTCTGCTTAATTTCGGCAACGACACCATTCGCCTCGCCCTGATTGTGAAGGGCGAATTTTTTTCCGTTCTTTTTGTGAAGTCGGGCGGCAAAGGGGGGGGGCAGACTCCCCTCCAGTTTGACTTCGAGATTCCAGTATTCCTCCGCCTTGAATTCCAGAATTTCCTTCTCACGGTCGCACACCAGACGCGTCGCCACCGACTGCACCCGTCCCGCCGAAAGACCGCGACGCACCTTGTCCCACAGAATGGGGCTGATCTGGTAGCCGACCAGCCGGTCGAGAATCCGGCGGGCCTGCTGGGCTTCATACATGTTTTTGTTGAGCGGCGCCGGACTGGCAATCGCCTGTTTGACGGTGTTTTTGGTGATTTCGTTGAAAAGGACGCGGAAGACCGGAGGCGATTTTTTGGAGCGCTTGATCTCCTCGGCCAGATGCCAGGCAATCGCCTCCCCTTCGCGGTCGGGGTCGGGGGCCAGAAAAACCTTTTCCGCCTTTTCGGATGCCTTTCGAATCTCATCGATGACCTTTTTCTTTCCCTTGATGATTTCGTATTCGGGCTTGAAATTGTTCTTGAGATCAACCCCCAGGCTTTTGGGAGGAAGGTCTTTGACATGACCGATGGAGGCCTTCACCGTAAAATCGGAACCGAGATATTTCTCGATGGTCCGCGCCTTGGCCGGCGATTCGACGATAACCAGATTTTTTGACATAAAGAATGCGCTTTCTACGGGCTATGATACACCATGTCAAGCCGAAGCTCACAAACAAAATCATCCATCCGGGATCCCCGGAAGACTTTTGGGCATTGAGCGAACAGCCGAAACCCCCCGGACCCAACCGCGATACCGATTCACCGCCTCCATCGAGGGCCGATTCCCCTGTCCAGGAAATCCGGTAGACGGCATTCTCTCCCTTGATCGTATAAATTGCGGATACCCCATCGCCATCGCTATCGGCCACAAGGAGATCGCTTCCGATGGAATCTCCTTCCGCCTCCCCCATTAAAAGAACCGTCGAGGAGCCGTCATCAAGACTTAAGGAGGTTTCCCACTCCGACCGCCCAAAGATCACATAGATGCCGCCTTTCCCTTCCCCCATTTCCGGGGCGCCGACAACGATGTCCGCAATTCCATCGCCGGTCACATCCCCCGCGGAAACCATCGCCCCAAATGTGGCGGCGCCACTGGCGCCCGCTGAAGGGTCTCCCCCGGAAATCACGACATCGGCGTCGTTGCTGGTCAGAACGCTTACGGATTCCTGTCTTCCAAAATAGACAAGACACTCCCCCCCGTCGGTTGTCAGGATCAAATCCTGTTCGCCATCGCCGTTGACATCTCCAAAGACAGCAGAGGTGAAAAGCTGGTCGCTGACGCTCTCGACCACCGTTCCAATCACCGACGAAGCGGCGGAAACGTTTCCATCGACAATGTCGTCTCCCGTCGCCATAAATCCCGCTTCTACCGCCGCGGTGGGCGAGGAAAAATCGTTCCGCCGCAGGACCGGATTCATGCCGGGATTGTCCGGGCCGAAAAAGACATCGTCCGCCGAGTTGCCCAGAAAATCAGCCATAAGAATGGAAGAGAGGGGAAACTCCGCGCTCCCCTCGACAATTCCGGTGAGGACAAAGTCGGCATCGTAGATGAAAACGGCACCGGCACTGCCGGCGGCACCGGAACCACCGGAAGAGCCGACAAGAATTTCATCAACCCCGTCGCCGTCCAGATCCCCCACGGCCAGATATTTTCCGAACAAATCGCCGGCGGCCTCCCCGGTTATCTGAACAAAATCAAGTCCAAGATCCACCTCCCCCTCCATGTTGTCTATCGGTTGCGTCGAAAAATAGACCCGCCCCCTTCCATCGTCCATCTGCGGAGTCCCGATAACCAGATAATCATCATCCGTCATGGCCAGGTAATATTCCTCCGCACCGGAGGGAAGCCGGACGGAAACATCGCCAAAGACAAGGGTGATCCGGCCTTCATCGCCGATCTCCTCGTAAAAGGGAGTCCCGTTCCACATGCCGACAAGAGGTTCATCGAGGGTCTCTCCGGCGGCCGTAAGGGCCATCACATGAATCACCGCCGTGTCAGCCCAGCTCTCCCCCGCACCATTTTCAACCATCAGCTGGACGACAACATCCCCCGTTTCGGCGGAGGCGGAAAAGGAAATCGTCGAGATCACCCCCTCTGCAGATTCAAGCGTACCGATCCCCGAAAGGATCGACCACAAATAGCGGGTGGCGCCGGTTGAACCGCTCCCATTCAGCGTGACTGTTCCTCCCGCGACAACCGTGTGGTCCGCGCCGGCGGAAGCCGTCAGTTCTTCCATCGAGGCGATTCCCCCGTCGTCATCATCGGATTTCCCTCCTTCGTCATTGGCATCGTTGCCACCGGCACTGTCGCCGCCATTGTCGGCGATTGGAGTCTCGTCATTATCAAGAATGCTGTAGGTGTGAATCACCCCCTCTCCCAGCGTGGCATTGACCGGGTCGGATAAAGTCACTTCAATGGTCTCGTCGGGCTCGTCGGTCGCGTCATCAACAATGACGACCGAAATGACAGCGGTGGTCTCTCCCGCCGCGATGGTAATTGAACCGTCAAGCAGTATGTAATCAGTCTCTCCCCCCGCGGCAGTCCCCCCGGTGACGGCGTAATCCACCGTCACGTCGTCCGGCGAGAGGGAAGACAAGGCGACCTCGATTGTCGCCGACGCCGCCGATTCGGCCCCGCTCGAACCGGCGGAGGTGAATTGAATGGTGGGACGGGCCAAAATCCAGTTCGTATTGTTTCCGGAATCGGCGCAGTCGGTGAGGCAAAAAATAACGAGGCTGTTCAAATTGTTGCTGTCCCCGACATCCAAATATTGGACGTCCCGGTCCCCTTGGGGATCAATAGCGGCCTGGGTTCCCGCCTGGCTACTAACCAGTGAAAGGAGTTCTCCAGAAACCCCTTTTAAGGTCATGGTTCCGACAATGGTTATCGTGGATTCGGCCGGCAATGTCAGCGTGTCCGCCGATTCGACCGTCTTGGTGAGGTTGAAGAAAGTAAAAGCCCCGGTGATTGTCTGACCGGTTCCGGAGAGGATGACGGTTCCTGAGTTGTGGGTGAAAGTCCCTCCGGCCAGGACAAGGTTGCCCGCAACCGTCAGGGCGCCGGACGTGGAAGTGAACGCACCCCCCACAATTTTCAAAGAGCCGTCCACCGTGATGTCCTGGCTGGCGCCGGTGAAGATTCCACTCCCCTGGAAGAAGAAACCGCCGCTTCCGACGGTAAGGCTCGACGCCTGTGTGATCGTACCGCCATAATTGTTGTTGATTTGAAGTTTGTTGACCGAGACGGCCGTGTCGATGAGGGCGTCCTTGCCCGACGAATTGCTGAAAGTGGCCGTATCCCCTGAACCGGGCAACGTGTTGGACGACCAGTTGGCCGCTTCGGACCAGTTGTTGGTTGTCCCTCCCCCATCCCATGTCCTGTTGGAGGCATAAAGAGAGGGAGAAAAAAGGATAAAGAAACCTGCAAAAAGGAAAAAAAGGGCCCTTTGCTTACACACACACATCTTTTTTGGCTTGCGGATGGACAACTTTATCTCCCTCTCTACCACAAGTGACTCAAACTGACAACTTTTAGTTACGACCAAAAGGCTTCCCTATTGAGTATGAGCAAAATGCCTGCCAAATGGTGCCCTGTTTATCCGAATGTAAAATTTATAAATAATTAGTAATTACGGATAGTTAATAATAGAAAGGGGGTTGAGCAAACTTATACCTGCACGTATCAAAATGATAAATTTCCCAGGATGAGAAGCGGCAGGGCCCCCCCAAAAAGCCGGCGGGCAGGCGCCAACCAGATGGTCGGATGGATCTTCAAACCGTCCGCAAACTCCTTCGTAAAATGCGTAGAAGTTGCAGAGTGAAGAATCTAAACCGCCATCACGCGACGGTTGCCGCGGGCGTCGGCCTTCAAGGCCCTTTGGACCCACTGGGCCCCTTCGGGGTAGTTGCCGGTAAAACAGGCGTCGCAAAACCACTCGCCCGGCCTCTGTTTTTCAAACCAGTAGAGTGAAGGGCGCGACAGATAGGCAAGGCTGTCGGCGTTGATGAACTGGCGGATCTCCTCCGCCGATTTGTGCGAGGCGATCAGTTCGCTTCGGGTCGGCGTGTCGATTCCGTAAAAACAGGGCCAAGCGGTGGCGGGCGATGAAATGCGCAGATGAACCTCTTTGGCGCCGGCGTCGCGGACCATCTTGATGATCTTCCGGCTGGTGGTGCCGCGGACAATCGAGTCGTCGATGAGGATGACCCTCTTCCCCTCCATCATCTGCTTGACGGGATTGAGCTTCACCTTCACGCCGAAATGGCGGATCGAATCCTCCGGCTCGATAAAGGTCCGCCCCACATAATGGTTTCTCACCAGCGCCATCTGGAACGGAATTTTCGATTCCTCGGCATAGCCGATGGCGGCCGGAACCCCCGAATCGGGAATGGGAACCACCATGTCGGCCTTGACCGGGTTCTCCAGCACTAGCTCCCGGCCGAACCCCTTGCGGATTTCATACACATTCCGGTTGAACACGATGCTGTCGGGACGGGCAAAATAGACATATTCAAAAATGCAATGCGCCATCTTCTGGGAGGGAAAGGGCTTGAGGCTCTTGATCCCTTTCTTGTCGATCTGGACAATCTCGCCAGGCTCAATCTCGCGGACAAACTCCGCCTCAATCAGATCGAGCGCACAGGTTTCACTGGCAATGACAAAGGCATCATCTTTTTTTCCCAATACGAGAGGACGAAAACCAAACGGGTCGCGCACGGCGATCAGCCGCGTCTCGGTCAGAAAGATCAGCGAATAGGCCCCTTTCAGCTGGGGCAGGGTCTCGATAAGCCGGTCGAGGAGATCGTTTTTTTTTTTTGTGGCCAGGAGATGAAGGATGACCTCGGTGTCCATCGTGGACTGGAAAATCGCCCCGTGCGCCTCGAATTCGTCGCGGATCTCGCCGGCATTGACGATGTTGCCGTTGTGCGCCACCGAGAGCTGTCCCCGTGAGTAGCTGATGGTGAAGGGCTGGATGTTTTTTTGCGTCGACTCGCCGGTGGTGGAATAACGGACATGGCCGATGGCCATTGTGCCGGGGAGTTTTTCCAGAACGTCGGCGGTGAAGACCTCGGCCACATGCCCCATCGCGCCGTAAGCCTTGAGGTCGCTCCCGGTGGACGAAACAATCCCCGCGCTCTCCTGCCCCCGGTGCTGAAGGGCATAAAGGGCCAGATAGGCCAGCTTGCTCGCTTCCGGATGATTATAGATGCCAACTATTCCGCACATAAACTGCAGGGCTTAGGGTCTAGGGTCTAGGGTCTAGGGTAACTACTGTTTTTACCCTAAACCCAAGTCGCTAAACCCTAAACCCTGCACCCCAGACCCTAGTCGCTAAACCCTAGACCCTCCGCAAACCCCTTCTCCCACCATTGTCTCACCGTATCAAGATCAAGATCAATCCACCGCTCTCTTTCCGATCCGATGGAAAACCTTTTTCCCCCCACCGTCCCCAGAGACAGCCGTGGAACTCCATGGCGTTCCGCCAGTTTTTGGATGGCCGGCGCGTCTGATGGACCAGCCGAAACAATCACCCGCGACGGGGATTCGCCGAATAAAAGAAGATCGGGGCGATGGCCTGATTTAAGCACAATTTGAACCCCAACGGAAGGGGCATTGCCCACCGTCGGTCCAAAACAGCACTCCGCCAGCGCCAACGCCAATCCCCCTTCCGAGAGGTCGTGGGCGGAAGACAAAAGCCTTTGGGCATTGGCCTCAAGGATCGCCTTCCACAGATTCTTTTCGCGTTTCAAATTAATCTGTGGTTTTCCGGCCGTTTTTCCATGGATGATTTTGAGATATTCCGAACCGTCAAGGCCGCTTTCCAGATCGCCCAAAAGGAGAATCGCGTCCCCTTCCCGCGCAAAAAACGATCCGAGACGGTTGTCGATATTTTCCAAAAGCCCCACCATCCCGATCATCGGTGTCGGATAGATGGCTACTGCTTTGTGTGAGCGAGAATCCGGCTTTGCCGGTTCGAGCGAAAGGGGTTCGGGGGGATGGGGCCCGCTTCCGCCGGAGGCGGAAGGGGCAGCGTTCCCCCCGAATATAATAGTCTCATTGTAGAAACTGACATTCCCGCTCACAACTGGCGTTCCCAGTTCCCGGCAGGCCTCCGAAATGCCCTTCGTTGCCTCCTCGAACTGTCCCATAATTTCCGCGTTTTCGGGATTCCCGAAATTGAGGCAATCGGTCACCGCCAGCGGCTCTGCCCCGGAACAGACGAGGTTTCTCCCGCTTTCGGCCACCGCCATTGCGGCACCCGCGAAGGGATTGAGATAACAGTGTCGCGCATTGCAGTTGGAAGTGACCGCAATCCCCTTTTTTGTTCCTTTGATGCGCAAAATGGCCGAATCCGAGCCGGGGCCGACAACCGTGTCGGTCATCACCTGATGATCGTACTGGCGATAGACCCATTTTTTGGAGGCGAGTGTCGGATGAGAAATCAGTTTTTGAAAGACATCGGTTAAGTTTTGCGGTTCCGGAATTTCGGCAAGATCGAGTCGGTTGAGCCGATCCTGATTCTCAGGCCGCTTTCTCGGACGATCGTAGACCGGCGCCCCATGGGCCAGAGGGGAAACGGGAAGAGAGACAACCTCTTCTCCCTTGAACCGGGCCCGGCAGATTCCGTCGGCGGCGACACGGCCGATGACGCTCGAGTCGAGGTCCCACTTGTCGAATATTTCTTTGACAATTTTTTCGGCCCCCGGTTTGCAGACAAGCAACATCCGTTCCTGCGATTCCGACAGCATGATTTCGTAAGGGGTCATCCCCTCTTCGCGGAGCGGAACTTTGTCGAGATCGATTGAAAGGCCGGTCCCGGCGCGCGAGGCCATCTCAAAAGACGAAGAGGTCAGTCCCGCCGCTCCCATGTCCTGAATCCCGACAATCGCATCCTTCGCCATCAGTTCCAGACAGGCCTCAAGGAGGAGTTTTTCGGTGAAGGGATCACCCACCTGAACCGTCGGGCGCTTTTGCCCGGAAGACTCGTCAAAACTGTCGGAGGCCATGGTGGCTCCATGTATTCCATCGCGGCCGGTTTTAGAGCCGACATAGATGACCAGATTCCCCGGCCCGGAGGCGCTCCCTTTGAAAATTCTGTCGGCACGGACAAGGCCGACCGTCATGGCGTTCACCAGAATATTGCCGTTGTAACATTCGTCGAAAGAGACATCGCCGCCGACGGTGGGAATCCCCATGCAGTTCCCATAACCGGCAATGCCTGCGACGACACCGCCGACAAGATAGGAGGTTTTTGGATGTTCAATGGCGCCGAAACGGAGCGAATCGAGAACGGCGATCGGCCGCGCCCCCATGGTAAAGACATCGCGCAAAATTCCGCCGACGCCGGTGGCCGCCCCCTGATACGGCTCGATGAATGAGGGGTGATTATGCGATTCCATTTTGAAAACCAGCGCCAGTCCGTCGCCGATATCGACGACACCGGCGTTTTCCCCCGGCCCCTGAATCACCCGCGGCCCCGTGGTCGGAAAATTTTTGAGGAATTTTCGCGAGCTTTTGTAACTGCAGTGCTCGGACCACATGACCGAAAAAATCCCCAGCTCGACAAGATTCGGCTCGCGGCCCAGGATTTTCAGAATGGAGGAATATTCCTCGCCTGTTAGATTGTGCTGTTTCAGAATTTCCGGAGAATAGGTCATAAGAGCGATTCAAAGATAAACCTTCCATCCTCGCCACCCAATATCGACTCCGAGGCCCGTTCCGGATGCGGCATCATTCCCAGAATATTGCCCGCTTCACTGCAAATTCCCGCTATGTCATCCGTCGAGCCGTTCGGGTTCTCCCGGTAGCGGAAAACAATCCGGCCGTTGTCCTGAAGGCGCTTTAATCCGTCGTCATCGATAAAATAATTCCCTTCGCCGTGGGCGATCGGCAGGCGGTAGACCCGGCCCGTTTCCCCTTTGGCCGTAAATGGCGTCCGATTGTTGACAAGCGTAAGATCCACCCAATCACAGATAAATTTGAGGTCCCTGTTTTTAATGAGGGCGCCGGGGAGCAACCCCGTTTCAACCAGTATCTGAAACCCGTTGCAGATACCGATGATCCTCCCCCCCTTCCGGGCAAAGTTTTGGATCTCGGCCATGATCGGCGAAAATTTGGCGATCGCGCCGCACCGCAGATAGTCGCCGTAGGAAAAGCCGCCGGGGAGAATGACGACGTCCGAATTTTTAAGCGAGGTCTCCTTGTGCCAGAGACAAACGGCTTCAGCACCAAAAACGTTTGCAACGGCGTGGTACGAATCGGCATCGCAGTTGGAGCCGGGGAAGACGACAATGCCAAATTTGGGTTTACTCATTGATCTCGAATTGAAAATCCTCGATGACGGTATTGGCCAGCAACTTTTGCCCCATTTCTTTGATCTGTTTTTCGGCTTCGGACCGGGTGGCCCCGCGAAGAGACACCTCGAAAAATTTTCCCTGCCGGACATCCTCTACCCCCTTGTAGCCCATGCTGTGCAACGCATGCGCCACCGCCTTCCCTTGCGGATCGAGAACCCCTTTCTTCAAAGTGACGGTGACCTTGGCTTTCATGTCTTTATCACCCGCTCCAAAACCGTCTTATACGCCTCTTCAATTCCCCCCATGTCTCTGCGAAAACGGTCTTTATCGAGCTTTTCGTTTGTCTTTTTGTCCCACAGCCTGCAACTGTCGGGGCTGATCTCGTCTCCCAGACAGGTCTCCCCCTTGAATCTGCCGAACTCCAGCTTGAAGTCGATCAGGCGGATCCCCAGCGCATCAAAGAAGGGAGTCAGCACGTCGTTGACCTTGAGCGCCATGTTCCGGATGTTGATCAATTCCTGATCGGTGCAAAGCTCAAAGACAAGAACATGGTCCTCGTTGATCTGCGGGTCGTGAAGGAGGTCGTTTTTGTAGCAGTATTCGAGGACCGTCCTTTTGAGCGGCGTCCCCTCGGCCATTCCCATCCTTTTGGCCAGGCTTCCGGCCACGACGTTTCGGACCAGCACCTCGAGCTTGAGCATCTCCAGTTTGCGGATCAGCATCTCGCGGTCGGAGAGTTTTTCGACAAAATGGTTCGGCACGCGGTTTTTGGCCAGTATTTCAAACAATCGCGATGAAATGGCGTTGTTGATAATCCCCTTGCCGACGATTGTCCCCCTCTTGGTGTTGTCGAACGCCGTGGCGTCATCCTTGAAATAAGCGATCAACAGATCGGGATCGTCGGTGGCATAGATGATTTTTGCTTTTCCCTCGTAGAGTTTTTCTTTTTTTTCCATATGCCGATCCTCCGTTCACCATCCACTATCCACCATCCACTTTCTTTACCCAAACACCCGCTTAAAAATCACATCCACATTTTTCAAATAGTAGTTTGCATCAAACAGCGGGGCGATCTCCTCCGGCGGCAGATGTCTTGTGATCGCGGGGTCCGACTTCAATTCCCCCAAAAAATCCCCCTCGCTCACCCAGACCTTCATCGCATGCTTTTGCACCAGACGATACGCCTCGTCGCGCGAGCATCCCTTGTCGGTCAGCGCCAAAAGGACGCGCTGGGAAAAGATCAGGCCGCGCGTCAAGTCCATGTTCTTTTTCATGTGTTGCGGATAGACCACCAGTTTTTCCAGAATGTCCGACATGCGGGAAAGCATGAAATCGAGTACAATCGTGGCATCGGGGGCGATCACCCGTTCCGCCGAGCTGTGCGAGATGTCGCGCTCGTGCCATAAAGGGACATTTTCCAGAGCGGTCACGGCATACCCTTTCAGCAGACGCGAAAGTCCTGAAATATTTTCGCTCAAAACGGGGTTTCGCTTGTGAGGCATGGCGGAGGAGCCCTTTTGTCCCGGCGAGAAAAATTCCTCCGCCTCCAGCACCTCGGTCCGCTGGAGATGGCGGATTTCGACGGCGATCTTGTCCAGCGTGGCGCCGATGACGGCGAGGACCGAGAAATAATAGGCATGGCGGTCCCGCTGGACAATCTGCGTCGAAACGGGATCGGGCTTCAGATTCAGCTTTTTGCAGACGTAGGCCTCGACGGCGGGATCGAGATGGGCGAATGTCCCCATCACCCCCGAAATTTTGCCCACGGCAATCTCACCGCGCGCATGGAGCAGACGGTCTCGGTTGCGTTTCATCTCTTCGTGCCAGAGGGCCAGCTTCAGCCCGAAGGTGATCGGCTCGCCGTGAATGCCGTGCGACCGCCCCATCTGCAGGGTGTTCTTGAATTCGTACGCACGGAGCTTGAGAATGGAGAGAATCCGGTCGATATCCTTCAAAAGCAGATCGGTCGCCTGTGCGAGCTGGACGGCAAGGGAGGTGTCGAGTACGTCGGAGGAGGTCATGCCGTGATGCAGATGCCGGGCATCCGGCCCCACAAATTCGGATACTGAAGTGAGAAAGGCAATCACATCGTGCCGAACATCCTTTTCGAGCGCCTCGATCCGCTCGGCATTGAACTTGGCCTTGGTCCGAACCGCCTTGATCACCTCGCGCGGCACCTGACCCAGTTCCACCCGCGCCTCCAACGCCAAAAGCTCGATCTCCAGCCATATTTTCAAGCGGTTTTCGGCCTCCCAGATACGGCTCATCTGATCGCGACTGTAACGTGGAATCATAAAGGAAACAGGCATATACACTATTTGAAATTATTTGTGCAAGGAGTTATGAAAGGCGGCAGGGCCGCCAACCAAATGGTCCGAATGGACCTTCAAACGGTCCGCAAACTTCTTCGCGAAATGCGTAGAAGAATAAGCATGAAAGATCACCAGGAGGCCCAAAGCCGTTTCAATAAGAGCCCTTTTTTGCTATAAATGGAATTTGTATGAAACAGATCGTTCGCCCGTTCATAAAAATCAACCTGTTGATTTTGTTTGTTTTTTGTTCAATGCCGGCTCGCGCCCAGGAGTTGCCTCCCCCGCTGGCACCGGCCCTGCCGGCCGATCAACAGGGTCAGGGCAATGTGACCGATACCCCTCCCGCGGATGAGCCGCAGAACGGTCAAAAAGAGGTGACTCCGGATGATTTTTTGGGCGATCCCACCCTCCCTTTTACCGGCACACTCGACGCCGAAGATGAAGATAACGAAAAAGCGCAGGAGGAGCGCGAACTCTTTGGCGGCGAGGAAGAGCAACCAGCCGAAGGAGAAGAACCCGCCGAAGGGACGCATCTTCTGAAACTCAAATTCACCTCGCATGTTCAATTCATGAATCCGGGAGAACCGTCTCCCTATCTGGAACTCGAATACACCAACTCCATCGAGGCGCCGGTGACCCTGAAACCCTCGCGGTTTGAAACCGACGTGACGATGAGTTTCGACGTGCAAAAATGGGGTTACCTGGCCCAGAACGAACTCTTTTCGTGTGACCTGGATGTTTCGATGAAAGAGGTCTCGGTCCACATTGCCACGCGTCTGTACAAGGCGGCCTCAAAAGAGGGGGAAGGAGAAGAAGGGGAAGAGGAGGAAAAGACGGCGGAGGAGAGGGCCGAGGAACTAAAGGAAAAACCGTATTCCGCCGCGGTCAAAATCGCCGTCGGCGACGACATCCGGGAGGACTGGTTTTCCTATTGCACCGACCTCTCCGGCGCGACGCTGAACACTCAAGGGGACACCGAGGCCTACGATTTGGCGGCTTTAAAGGCCGTTGAACCGTCCCTTTCGGCTATTGTCATCGAGGAATTTGCCGGCGACGAGGCGGTTGAGGTTGAACTGGTCGCCAATCCCATTCAGGTGGAAGACAACGAGATAAGAAACGACATTTTTCTCTCCGGCGAAGGCACCCTTGCCATCGAACCGATGGAATAACGACAAATCGATAATGGTTTTGAAATCTTGATTTCCCCGGGCTAAGGCGGCAAGGCAGGGGACGGAGATTTAAACATCGAGCAACTGTGAGGGTTTTAAGCCGAAGGCCTCGGCAAGACGAAACAGGTAGGCAAGCGTGATATTTCGCGTGTCGCCTCTCTCGATCCGCTGGAACTGACGGAGATTCAACTCGTATTCCTGCATTGCCTCTTGGGTGAGCCCTTTCTCCAACCTCAAACGGCAGATCTTCTCTCGCACCTTTTTCGCAAAACGGTTGAATTCATCAAAGTAAACACTCTCCCGTGTGATTCCCCTCTTCGCTACCGTTTGTTTTCTTCGTGACACGCGACTTCTATGTCATGCAATCCCTTTACTATCTACGACATGTATGTCATTATTTTATCTTCGATGCCGGCTCAACTCGACATCCTCGTCGTCGATAACAACGAATCAATCCGGTTACTTCTCAAAGACTATCTTACTTCCATTAACCGTAACGTCACTGTTGCCTCAACCGGCGAAGAGGCGATTATGCTGGTTCAAAAATATAAATTCGGCCTGATTTTTATGGATAATGAACTGCCCGAGCACAATGGCCTTCAAATCGCCGGGCTGATTTGGAACAAAATCGATCCCGGTGTCCCCATTGTGTTGTTTATCGCAGACAGAGACGGGGCCGTTGCAAAGCAGGCCCACAACGAAGGATTCGAGGTTGTCGGCAAACCATTCAGCCTGCCAGAGATTGAGGAGATCGTGGAAAGGAAAACAAAGGAGGCGAACACGGACTGACACCATGGGCCTGATCTCTCATTTTAAGTTGGCCCCGTTTGGTGACCGTCCGATTTTCGGACGGTGCCGTCCGATTTTGAGACGGTTGTACGCATGGAGGGTGGAGCGGTGTGCGGGGTGCGATGGGCCAAGTTGTTGATTTTACGCATTCCGCTTCCCGCCCAACGCTCCCTGCCTTTTGGCACGGGAATTGCTTATAAAATTGCGAGAAAGGAGCCGCATTATGGCCAATACCATCCTTGAGCTTTCCCAAACCCCCTTTGACGCCCGACCTTCTGGCCCAAATTTTTGCGAAAAATCTGGGCGAGGGGAAATCTTCGGGGGAAATCGCCAGTGAAATTTTTACGCATCTGCCGGAATCGAAACAAACACCGCAGACGTACGGCGAGCTGGTGCAATTCACTGAAACCACGCTCACGCAACTGGTTGGGGATAAAATCCAATCCACCGGAACGGCTTCTGCACAGGAGGTGCAAAATCCAACTCACGAGGAAATTGAAAAGAAACTGGAAGATCTTGCAATTCGATATGATGTTCCCAAGAAAGCTTTGGTTGCCCTCATTGCGACGGAGTCAGATTTTCGACAATTTGATGAAAACGGTAAACCGTTGTCACCGGGAACAAGCTCGGCCATTGGCCTTGGACAGATTCTAAAACCGACAGCAAAACTTTACGGCGCCGATTATGGCAAGCTGGGGAGCGACTGGGAATACAATTTAGAGGTGGCTGTGCAAATATATGCGGCGGGTTATCATCACCCATGGAACAGCTCAATTACGGATCTGGCTCTGCGAGCCGCCAGGGCCTACGGAATGTATCATGATGGTTTTAAGGCAGTTTACAAGACCAATCCCGATTACATTGACACCGTGTGGGAGAAGCGCTACAAATCAAGATACTAAATGAACCGGAATATTTTTTTTGTCTGCTGTTTCTTGGCCGCAATAGGCTCCGGGGTGAGCGTAAGCGCCAAATCCGGAAGCCTTACCCTTGTCGACGCGTATAAAGTCGATTCAGGTTTTGTCGCCATCGAACACCAAGCCAACCACTTGACGGTTCGTAGCATACAGAACCTGCCCAACAACCGCTATGTTTTAAAGAAGGTAAATTTTGACGGTAGGGGGTTCCAAGAGAAAGAAACAAAAATTTCCAATGCGCGGACCTTCAAGGAAGTCAGTACGCCGGTTTTCAAGAAGTATGAAACGGTCGTTCAGCATGTCATGAATCTAAGGGGCATGAAAAATTTCTTGTTGTTCGAAGAAATCGATCTTGGCACTGAAAAGAAAGCTAAAATTTTTGTCCGGCCAGAAGTGCCAAATAACTTCACCACAAAGTTGGTTTTGGTTGAGCATCACTCGTCTCACGAAATTGTATTCGAATATGGTTTTGTGGATGATGTCAGTATCCTCACAATGGATGCGTCGGCTTTCTATTTTGTAACCATCGCTTACTGTGGTGCCTCTTCCTGTTCCTCTCAAGTCAACGTCTATAAACCAGATTAACTTGAAAATTCCTCGCGGCTTGCCACGGGGAGAATTCATCACACGCCGCGGAAAATGAGTATTTATAAAGATGGAGATACGATCGATCTCGATGGGGATGGCAAGACTGACGGCATTGTCCAGATACATTATGGAAAGGTGATGAGGACTTCGCCGAAACGTTCAAGTACTTTTTTACCGACCCCAATGAATTAAAAAAAGTTGCCCCGGAAAAATTCCAATTCATGGTGGATTATGTGGGATACGATCCGACAGAGGTGGTTTTCAAACCGGGGACCATGCGGGTTTAACGATGCAGAAAAAAAATAAACTGTTTTTGCCCATTCTTTTTTTAACCCTTCTGGCCGCAATTGCGTGTAGCGGAGATGGAAACGGTGAATCAGGAGAACCCGTCTATTATTATGCGCAGGATTCATTAACGGAAGGTTCGGATCAGGAGGAAGGTTATTATCTGAAGTCTTATGAATTTGCGGCTGACGCGGAAGATCCCATCTACATTAAGGCCGGGTCAAACGAATTCACCCCTGTGCTTAAGATATTCCATGAGGAAGAGTTGGTAGCCGAGAGTGAAGGTGTAGCCAGCGATAGTAATTATCCGGAGCCCGGTTATATGGTGGCCGTTGTTGATACAACGGCGGAACAGGCGGCCACGTACCGTGTCGTCGTGACAACGACTTCATTGGGGGCGACTGGAGAATTCATCGTAGAGTTGATCGATTGCTGTACCGATTTGGCCGATGATCCTCAGTTTCAACCCGAATTCGGCAGTATGCTGTGATTTTTTCCGGTAGACCTGTGTGGTTTACAAACCGGGGACTATGCGGGTTTAACGATGATGCAAAAAAATAAAATGCTGTTGCTTCTCGCTTTGTTCGCGCTAGGCCTTCCGGTTGGCTGTAGCGACGGAGAGGTTAATGTGGAGCATTCCTGTTATTATACCACAGCGTCTCTAACGGAAGGTTCGAACCAGACAGACGGTTATTATCTGATAGAGGCTGAATTTACCGAGAGCGCGGGGAATACCGTTGTGCTGACCGTTGATTCCGCGGAATTTGTTCCCACCGTCAAATTGTACTACGGGGAAGAATTGGCCGCGGAGGCAGATGGAGATGAGAGATATGACGGTTGGAGGGCAAACCTTGCCGTCACGGTGGAACAAACGGGAACATACCGGCTGGTCATATCGACGACGGAACAGGGAAATACGGGACAATTTACCATGATCGTTTCCGAGGCTTGTTGTGAGAACTTGATTGAGAGCACGCCGGAACTGGAGTTTACGGAGGACTTTTGTTGAGAGACGGCAAGGCACGGTTAAAACAGGCTCTTTTTATTTTTTTCGTTATGGCCCAAAACATGATTCTGGCCACACGACCCTATTCATCCGTTGATTCGCTAACGCGGCATTCAGCGAGAGATAACGGTTTTTTTTACGAAAGCTATTCACTCGGCGCGGCGCGAAACACGAAATTCAAAGTCGGCGTTTCCTCTTTCAAATTCAACCCGCGTCTTAAATTGCTGAAGGGCGACGAATTGATCGCCGAAACCTCCGGCGCCAAGAGGTATTATGACGCCGGATGGGACTGGCACGTGGCTTTGGAGGGCGCTTTGGAGGCAAAAACGGCTTACAGGCTGATCGTCAGCTCCGAAAAGAAAGGGGCCACCGGCGAATTTTCGATAGACTATACTCCCGAAACCGGTTTGAAGTAGGAAGGAAAACCGGGGTAACTCGCAAAATTCGAGGGAAAACTTGTTGATCCGCAGACCATGTAAAAAGAGAAAAAGGGGGAGAAAGGTTTAAGCCAACAAACCCCAACATTGATTTCCTGACGCTCCGCGTAAACTTTTTTGTTTGATTTCTTACGGGACATTGTGTCAGCTCTATAAACGTGCCATCGGCGGTCCAAAAAATCCTTCTCCTGACGACAGACCCTTTTGTAAGACAGTTGGTCGGCTCATCCATCCATTCGCATCCCGACTGGAAACATTGCCGGCTCGAGCCGATAGAGAATCTTCGCAAGGGGCTCTCCGAGATGACGGTGGCCGAGCACGACATGATTTTGATCGACGCCCCCTCTTTTGAACAATCGCCGCTGGAACTGCTTATTCAGGTGCGGGGGTTGAAGCGCGAAACGCCGATTGTCCTCTTCAACCGGCCTGGCGCGGAGAAAACCGCCATCAACTGCCTAAAGCACGGCGCCGACTATTATCTTCCCAAAAACAAAAACTGGGAGGACGAACTGCCGCATGTCATGGATTCGGTTTTGGAGGAGCGAAAGCAGAAAAACAATTTAAAATGGCGGCTCTATCAAATGGAAAAGGAAAACAAAAAACTCCGTGGCATGGCCGCCGTTGACGAGACAACCTCTTTTTACTCCGCCCGGCACTTTCAACAGCTGTTGTCCAGCGAGATCCATCGCGCCAACCGCTACGGCCTTAATCTGGCCTGCCTTTTGCTGGATGTGAAGGCGGAGAAATTCTCCAATGCCGTCTACGAAAAATTGGGGCTTCTTCTGCGGTCGGCCGTCCGCTCTTCGGACATCTGGGGGCGCCTAAACGGCAACCGTTTTGCCGCTCTTCTGCCGCACACCAGTGCCCGGCAGGCCCGCCAAGCCGTCAAGCGGCTCGACTCCGAAATCGCCGGCGCCGAATTCCTGGCGGACAAAACCCGCATCCCCGTAAAGGTCAAATGGGGGATGGCCGGTTTCAGCAAGGACAAGGTCAAAAACGAAAACGACCTTTTGCGGATGGCGGAGGCGGCTCTCGCTAAAGCATGAGGGACCGAGTTGCTAGACTCTCGCCGTGAGCAAATACTGCCTGATAAACTCATCCAACTCCCCGTCTAGCACCGACTGGGAATTCCCGGTCTCGTGATTCGTCCGATGATCCTTCACCATCTGGTAGGGGTGTAAAACGTACGAGCGGATCTGCGAGCCCCAGGCGATGTCCTTTTTGTCCGCCTCAACCTTTTCCCGTTCGGCCCTCTTTTTTTCCATCTCCCGTTCAAAGAGGCGTGCCCGGAGCATCTTCATCGCCATCGCCCGGTTTTGGTGTTGCGAACGCTCGTTTTGGCACTGCACGACGATGCCGGTGGGAATATGCGTCATCCGGACCGCCGAGTCTGTTTTGTTGACCTTTTGGCCCCCCGCACCGCCGGCGCGGTAGGTGTCGACGCGGAGATCGGCATCGTTGACCTCGATGTCGATTTCCTCCTCGATGTCGGGATAGACAAAAACCGAGGCAAACGAGGTGTGTCGGCGTTTGTTGGCGTCGAACGGAGAGATGCGGACCAGGCGGTGGACGCCGATTTCCGCCTTCAGACACCCGTAGGCATAGTCTCCGGTCACGGCCACCGTGACAGAGCGATACCCGGCGCCGTCCCCCTCGGTAAAATCGATGATCTGCGTCTTGTAGCCCTTGCGCTCGCAAAAACGGAGGTACATCCGGAGGAGAATGGAGGCCCAGTCACATGACTCGGTCCCGCCGGCGCCGGCGTTGATCTGCAAAAAGGCGTCGTCCCCATCTTGCGGGCCCGAAAGCATCTTTTGAAATTCCAGGCCGGCATAAGCCTTTGAGGCCGAGGCGATTCCCTCCTCTGCCTCTTTCAGAGCTGATGCGTCTCCGGCCTCCACGGCCAGATCAAGCAGGACCGCGCTATCCGAGATCGCCTCTGCCGTCCGGTTCCAAGAGATCACCTGCGCCTTAAGGCCGTGGACTTCCCTTAAAACTTCTTTGGCCTTTTTAGGATCGTTCCAAAAGGTGTCTTGGAAGGTGATGATTTCCAGCTCTTTCAGGCGGGATTTCTTTTTTTCGATGTCAAAGAGACCTCCCGAGCAGATCCATCTGCTCTTTCAACGCATTCAATTTTTCCCTCAACTCTTTAGACATTTTTTATTCTTCCTCGAGCGTCCGTCCTTTAAACAGAGAAACAAAAAGAACTGCAACCGAAAAAATCGCCGCCCCCCAGCCGACAAAATCCCCCAGGATGATATAAAGGGTTTTATCATCTGAAAGGGCCGCCCCTTTAAGCAGAATATCTTCCGTAAAAGGGCGGAGATGATAGAGCACCTCCCCCTGCGGATTGATGACGGCGGTCACCCCCGTATTGGTCGCCCGGAGGAGATAGCGACGGGTCTCCAGCGCCCGGAACTGCGAAAAGACCAGATGCTGATGCTGGGCCGAAGAGTCGCCGTACCATGCGTCGTTGGTGAGGTTGACCAACAGGTTGGCGCCGGTTTTGGCAAAGCCGCGCGCAATGTCGGGAAAGATATCCTCGTAGCAGATGAGCGTTCCGATTTTTAACGGCCCCGTTTCAAGAAGGATAAATTTGTCGCCGGGCGTCATGTCTCCAACGGCGGTTGTCAGGCTTCGGGCGAATGTCAGCCACTTTTTCATTGGGATATATTCCCCAAAGGGAACAAGGTGCTGTTTGTGATAAGCCTGCCGGATCCGGGCATCCCGTTCGGCCAGGAAGGCGGAATTGTAAATAAGTGGCGGCGCCACTGGCGCCGGCGCCTCGTCGTCCGCGGTCGGCATTTCGCCGACCGCCCCAAAAAGAATGGGAACCGGCAACCCTTCGCGGTCGAAGGCCGGCTTTGACGATAATGTGGAAAGATCGACCGTGTAAGGATAAGCGGTCTCGGGCCATATGACAAGGTCCGCCCCGTCGGCAACGGCGCGATCGGAAAGCGAGAGGTATCGCCGAAGATGCTCCATCGCTTTTTTCGGGTCCCACTTCATCTCTTGGCCGATGTTCCCCTGAACAAGGGCAATCCGAACCGTCGCCCCCGCCGAGATATCGTTTTCCACTCCCCTCTGCCGTCCGTAATTGCCAAAAAATGAAATCATCCCCAAAAGGGCAAAAACCACAAAACGGTTGAGCAGGTGATCTTTTTCTCCCCGGCCACGGAAGGCCATAATCATTTCGGCCAGAAGACCGTTGACGAGATAGATCAGAATATTCAGGCCATAGACCCCGGTGATATCGACCCATTGGAAGAGCGACAAAAAGGTTCCCTGGGAATAGGCCGGCATCGACCAGGGAAAGCCGTTCACCGGAAACCAGGTCCGCAAAAAATCGCCGGCCATAAGAAAGACAGCCGCCGAAAGAAAGAAAGGAATTCCCGTCCGTTCATGAACTCTCAAGGCGAGGCTTGAGGCAACGGCAAAATAGAAGGCAAGGATCAGCGTGACCAGAAACAAAACACCGCATGATTCCCAGAGGCTCAACCCGCCGAAATTTTTCATCGCGGGAACGAGCCAGTAGAGAGAGCCGAGATAGAAAATCAGCGCAGAAACAAATGAACCAAAAAACCGTTTTGTTCCCTTAAGCGAAAAGAGCGCGATAAACAGCGGGATCAGGTAAATCCACGCCAGATAACCAAATTCAGGCGCATGCCATCCGAAAATCACGGTGGGGTAGATGACGATGCCCAGGAGGCCGGTAATGATTATCGCGCCAATCGCCACAATATTTGTTCCTTTTTACGCATTCGGACCCGTTCACGATGTTTAATATGATCGTATCCAATCAGATGCAGAATGCCGTGGATAATCAAAAAAAGGACCTCCGACTTGACCGGCCATTTTTTTTCTTTGGCCTGTCGGGCCGCCGTGTCCAGCGAAATGACCACATCGCCCAACAAATTCCCCTCTCCCATGGGAAAACTCAATACATCGGTCGGGTGGTTTTTGCCACGATAAACCCGATTCAACCGCCTGATTTCGCGGTCGGTCACAAAGCTGATATCCAGAATGGCGCGGGGTTTTTCAAGATGACGAAGGATTTTTTTCGCCCTTTTTTCGAAATAGAGGCGCGATATTCGACGGCGGGGGTGTCGGTTGTTGAGGGTGACCACCATGGGCGGCCCGCTTCCAGAGCGGGTGGATATCGGCGCCGGCCCGAAGGGAAACCCCCTCGGGCAGGAGCGCCCCTTCGGGATATTCCACCCTTTGGTGGTAAATTCCAACCAGAATCTTGATGAAGGCCTCGGCAATCCGGTGCAGATCGCGAAGCGTCAGATCGCACTCGTCCAACTGCTCGTCCACGAAGTGCTGGTTGACCAGCTTTTCCACCGCCGACTGGATCTTTTGCGGCGTCTTTTCGGGAAGCGACCGGACCGCCGCTTCCACCGTATCGGCCAGCATGATGATCCCCGCCTCGCGCGTCTGCGGCTTGGGCCCAACGTATCGGTAGTCACGCTCGTCTACCTTCCCCATTTCCGGGTCGGAGAGTTTTCGGGCCTTGTTGTAAAAATAACCGATCAGCTTGGTTCCCTGATGTTCGGGAATCATGTCGGTGATTTTTTTGGGAAGCTTGTGTTCCCGCGCCATCTCCAGCCCGTCCTTCACATGGGCCTCCACGATCAAGGCGCTCATCGACGGCGTCAACTTGTCGTGCGGATTTTCGCCCCGCTGATTTTCCACAAAATACTGCGGCTTTTTCATCTTGCCGATGTCATGATAATAACTTCCAACCCGCGATAAAAGGGGATTGGCGCTGATCGCCTGGGCGCCCGCTTCCGCAAGAATGCCGACCAGCTGGCTGTGATGATAGGTCCCCGGGGCGTGGACGATCATTTCTTTCAGCAGGGGATGGCTCAAATTTGCCAGTTCCAGCAGTTTGATGTCGGTGGTGTAGTTGAACAGCCCCTCCATCACCGGAGTCAACACCAGAACCGTCATGGCGGTAAACACCCCCCCAAAAAAGCCGGCCACCGCGTTCACCGCGATGAGCGAGGGCTCCAGTCCCCCCGAAATGGAAATGACCGAAATCAGATTCAGGCTGAAAATCGTCAGGGCGTTCACCAGCCCGGTATAGATGCCGCAGAGAAGGATGGTGGAGCGCTTGTCCGCATGCGCGATCGCATGGGCGGCAAAGACGCCACCAATCAGATAATAGACGGTCACTTCAAGGCTCCCTTCAATGAAGATCCCGCAAAAAAGGCTCAAGATGACGGCAAAAACCAGCGCCGTCTCGGAATTGAGGATAAACCGGACAAGCATCGCCCCGGCCGCCACCGGAATGACGTAATAGAGGGTGAATGGGCCTACCGAAAAAGGGAGGGCGTCGCGCACCGTGGAACCCAAAAAGGCCCCCATGCGCAGGAGGGCCAGAAACAGAATGAGCGTGATGCCGAGAAAAACCAGATCCTTCCGGTTGGGGCGGAATTTGCGGATGTACTTGGCCGAATAATAATAGACGATAAAGAGGACCAGATTGACAAAGAGAAAGGTTCCCGCGAATTTGAGAAACCGGTTGGTCTTCAGCCGTTCCTTCCGAATCCCCTCGATCACCGCGACCTGCCACGGCCCGAAACGGTCGCCGCTCCGGATGATGGTCTCGCCGCGTTGCAGTTTGATGATGATGTTTTTGATGTTGGCCTGCGCCTGCGTTTTTCGCAAATCGGTTTCGGAGCCGTTGTAATTGACATTGGTCTTAACCAGCCCGGAGGCGACCGCCTTGACCCCCAAAAAGGTTCCGCGGTCGAGAAACTCCAGGCTTAAACTCCGTTCGGCCTCCTTGAGGGTAACCGCCTGAATCCTCTCGCGGGCCGAGGCGAGGCTTAAGATGGTGGAGCTATCCGTGACAATCTGTTCGCTCGTCCCCCCTTCGGGGGCCAGTTTTCGAAGCACAAAACCGTTTTCAGCGAGGGCTTTAAAATCGGAGAGGGAATGGGCGACGGGATTTTGCATCGCCTGATGAACAAAATAACCAAGCACCCGCTCGACAGCGGGATAAAAACGGGCTTTGCGGATCAACGCGTAATGCTCGTCGGACAGGAGAACTCCCAGTTTATCCTGAAAACCGCGCTTCAACTCTGCCTCTACTTCGGCCGACAGGAGGGACGAACGCCCTCCAACAGACCCCTTTTCTGCAAGAAAGTTCCGGGCCCCCTCGAAAGCGGAATGGATTTTTGAAGCGAGTTCCGATTCAATAGCCGGGTCGAAGTCATAGACCGGAAGAACGCTGGCCAAAGCCTCTTCCCGCAATTGTTGCGTCGATTTTTCGTCGACAATCTCGTAGTTCTGGTCGGCCTTGATGTCCTTGGCGGCAATGGAACCGACCGTCAACTGCTGGGGAATGCGGTCGAGGTAGAGGGTCATCAGAAAGGTGACCGACGACCCCAAAACCAGAACAAGGCAGACGTTCAGAGCCGCCTCGCGCCGGTCCTTGTTTCCGGTGAGCCAGGCGGCTGCTTTTTCTTTCATTGTCACCGGTTTTCCCCCCCTTCATTTCGTTCGTAGGCGCGGATGATTTCCGAAACCAGCGGATGCCGGACCACATCTTTTTCGGTCAAGTACTGGATGCGAATCCCCGGGATGTCTTTGAGGATTTCGATGGCGTGGATCAACCCTGATCTCCGGTCGCGGGGGAGGTCGATTTGAGTGATGTCGCCGGTAATCACCGTTTTTGACTGAAACCCGATACGCGTCAAAAACATCCGCGTCTGTTCGACGGTGCAGTTTTGCGCCTCATCGAGGATGACAAAGGCGTCGTTGAGCGTCCGCCCGCGCATAAAGGCCAGCGGCGCCACCTCAATCTCGCCGCGGTCGATCATTTTTTGCGTCTTCTCGAACTCGAGCATGTCGTTTAGGGCGTCGTAGAGGGGACGCAGATAAGGGTTGACCTTCTCGACGAGATCGCCCGGCAAAAAACCGAGCTTTTCCCCCGCCTCGATTGCGGGGCGGGTGAGGATGATCCGTTTGACCTCTCCCTTCAGGAGCGAGGTCACCGCCATTGCCATGGCGAGGTAGGTCTTGCCGGTGCCGGCCGGGCCAACGCCGAAGATCATGTCGTATTCCCGCATCGCCTCGATGTAGAGCTTCTGCCCCGCGGAGCGGGGGGCGATCACTTTTTTGCGGGCGGGAATAAAAATGGAGTCAAGAAAAATGTCGTCCAGCCTGGCCTGCCGGTCGTTGCTCAAAATACGGATGGCCTGTTCCACGTCGCTCCCCAGGACCGGATGCCCTTTCTTGAGGATATTGTAGAGCTGGGTCAGGATTTTCTCGACCAACTGCGTCCGCTCATGTTCCCCCTGAATGCTCACCTCGCCGCCACGGACATGGATATCCACTCCCAGCCGGTTTCTGATGGATTTTAAATGCGCCTCCTGCGGCCCAAACAGATTCCGCGCCAGATTGTTGTCGTCGAACTTCAGCTGGATGACTTTGCCTTCCTGTGCTGTCCCGGTTTTTTTTGACATTTGAACTTTGAGCTTTAAGTTTTCTTCTCCGCCCCCTCCCCCATTACATGGATACAGACCTCTCTTCGACCGATTTTATCGTCAAAGTCAAAAACAATCACCTCCTGCCAAGGCCCCAAAAGAAGCTTTCCATCCTTGACCGGAATGATCACCGACCGGGCCAGAAAGGAGGCCCTCAAATGGGCCTCGGCGTGGCCGCTTCCCGAACGCCGCGCCGGCCGGGCCCCGGCCGGGTTGCCGACAAAGGAGGCAATGAGATTCTTATATTCCTTCTGGATGGCCGGGTCGTTTTCCAGAATAGCAACCCCCGCCGTTCCCCCCGGAACATAGACCGTCAAAAGACCGTTTGAAACCTGCGACTCCTTAAACGCCCTTTTCACGTCCACCGTGGCATTTAAAATATCGATCCCTTTGGTCGTATTGAGGTAGACGTTAAGGAGGGTGGACATCGTTTTTTAGCTGATGTTATCCAGAACCCTTGGGAATTGCAAGGAGGCATATAATACTTAACTACATGAAATAACTTGATAAATTTTAAAAACCCGCCAAATCCCTTAAAATATTTCAAATTTTTCGCACCTTTCGGGGGTGAACAGCCGATAAATCTCTTAGGGAGGAAATCAGCCCCCTATTTGAACATTGGTCGGGGGCGGTCAAATCTGTTAAAATGATTGGTATGAGAGTTAACAATTCAAGCCGGATGGGTTCCCGAAAGGCGCTTGGGTCAGAGGCCGGTGTCTCCAAAAACCGCGAATTCTCCGATATCTTAAACAGCAAGCAGGAGGCCAAAGACCTTTCGGCGAGGGCTTCATTCCAAGCCCCCAACAGCGTCATTGGCAACAAGCTCGACTGGGGTTCGGGCCCCGGACCTCTTACACAACCGGAAGGGCCGACGGCGGAGGCGGGTCGATTGCCTGATTCGCTCATCGGCGTGAACGGCCTTGGCCGGACAAATCCCTACGAGGGATCGGTTTCGGCGACGGGGATTTCCGGAAAGGCCCCGCGCAAACTGCAAACCTACAGCCCGCTCATCGAAAGGGCGGCGCGCAAATACAATGTCGATCCGAATCTGGTGGCGGGGGTGATCAAGCAGGAATCGGGGTTTAACCCGAAGGCGGTCTCCCGGGCCGGCGCCATGGGGCTGATGCAATTGATGCCGGGGACGGCCCGAAGCCTTGGCGTTCGCGATCCGATGAACGCCGAGCAGAACATCGACGGGGGAACAAAATATTTAAGGCAGATGCTCGACAAATTCGGCGGCGATGTGAAACTGGCTCTGGCCGCCTACAATGCCGGTCCCGGGGCGGTGGAAAAATACGGAAACCGCGTGCCGCCGTATCGGGAAACACAACATTATGTAAAGGCCGTGACCGGTCACGCCGAATCGATCCGCGTCGCCGGCGCCTTTACCCGTCCAAAAACCGGCATTGCTTGATTGTCAGCTTGGACCCTGCCTTATCTGTCTTACCGCCTCCCCTACTACCATCGCAACAGCGCTGGACAGATTGAAACTCCGGATATTATCGTCAATCGGGATGGTAAGAAGACGGTCGGTATTTTCTTTCAGGAGGGAGGCCGGCAGTCCTTTTGTCTCGCTTCCAAAAACCAGAAAATCCCCCTTTTTGAATTCAACGGAGGTATACGGACGTTTTGATTTCGTGGTCAGATAGTAGAAATTCCCGCGTGAAAATTCCTCGCGGAATGCTTTCCACGATTCATGGACATGAAGATCGACGTGAGGCCAGTAGTCCAGCCCCGCCCGTTTCAGATACCGGTCGGTGAGTTTGAAGCCGAGCGGGCGGACGAGATGGAGCGGCAGGCTTAAACCCGCGCAGAGCCGCGCGATGTTACCGGTGTTGGGGGGAATTTGCGGTTCAACAAGGACAACGTGAATCATTTTTTAGGTTGGAAATGGGTCCGGTTCAAGCGTTTCTTGAGGCCGAAGTAGCCAAGAACAGCGCCAATGAGAACAACCACGCCGACAACAAGCAGGCTGAAGAAAGGGTGTTTTTGCCCCGACTCGGCAATGGGGGGGCCAATGACGGCAAGGCCACTCGTGGCGAGGAATAAGGGGTTGAAATGAGGCATAAATCCAGTATAGCTCATTTTCTTAGCAACTTAGAGTAAAAAATGACGATAACTATTATATGAAGAAACGGATATTCATTCTGACTCTCGTTACGCTCTTGGCCTCCAGCCCCGCCTGGGCCGGATGGTATTTCAGCCTCGGATACCGCTCTTACCCCCTTTATTATGCCCGATACGGCGGATTCACCTTTGTGTCGTATCCGAGTGTTCCCGTCTCCCGCGCCTATCCGCTCTTTCCCATTTCCGGATACAGGCCTTACGGCGGATCTTCTCTGGTGGGACCGGTTGAAGAGATCAGGGCAATGGGGGAGGAAAAACGAATGCAATGGAAGGCAGACAAGGAAAAACAGACTTCTTCCAAAATTGAACCGGTGGAGACTGTATCCCAGCCCCCTGTTGTTGAAGAAGCCCCCGTAACGGTCCCTGCCATCGAATCCGGAAAAAAAAGTGAGTGAATCGATCAAAAGTCTCTTCTCCTCCATCTCCCCCACCTACGACCGGGCAAACCACCTGTTGAGCCTGAACGCCGACCGCCGGTGGCGGCGGAAAACGATTCGGAAAATCGGGGGAGACAAAACCCGATCATTTAAGGCGCTGGACCTCTGCGCCGGGACGCTTGATCTTTCAATTGAGTTTTTAGAGCGGTTTCCCAGGGGAGAAGTCTGGGCCCTCGATTTTTCCCAAAAGATGCTGGAACATGGGATGGCCAAAATAAGGGCCAACGGCCCCAAAGGGCCCCTGCAACATCGCCTCCATACCGTCTGCGCGGATGGCCTGAACATGCCCTTTTCCACCGGACAATTTGACGTCGTCTTTTGCGGTTTTGGTTTTCGGAATTTTGACGATCGAAAAACGGCGCTCAAAGAAATCCATCGCGTCCTCAAGCCGGAGGGGCAACTGCTGATTCTGGAATTTTTTCGGCCGACAAATTTTATCACACGCCTCTTTCACAAGACCTATGGAAATTTCGTCCTCCCCCTTGCAGGGGGCTTGATTTCCGGCCGCAAAGAGGCGTATCGCTATCTGCATCGCTCCATCGCCGATTTTTACTCGCTTGAAGAATGCAAAGAACTGTTTCGGCAAAGCGGATTTGAGACAACAGAGGCAAAAAATTTTTCGTTGGGGGTTTGTTCGCTGATTGCGGGAAAAAAGCCCCCATTGGGGGTTTGATATGAAAATCATCATCGGCATTACGGGGGCCAGCGGGGCGATCTATCCGTTTCAACTTCTCACTTTTTTAAGAGAGAAGACAAACCACGACGTCTCTCTCATCGCCTCGCCAAACGGGCGGCGGATTTTCAAGGAGGAATTGGAAAAAGACCTGGAAATGTTCGATTACCCGATTTACGGCGGCAAGGACTTTGATGTCCCGTTCGTTTCCGGTTCCGCCAGATACGATCAACTGGTCATCGTCCCTTGTAGCATGGGAACCATGGGACGGATCGCCCACGGCGTTTCGGACGACACACTGACCCGGACAGCGGATGTTTTTATCAAGGAGAAAAGAAAAATGATCGTCGTCCCGCGCGAGACCCCCTTCTCGCTGATTCATATCGAAAACATGCGGCTTCTTTTGCTGGCGGGGGTAACGATCATTCCGGCGATCCCGTCGTTTTATTCCCGACCACAAACAATCGAACAGACTGCCGCGACGGTCACCAGCCGGATCCTCGATCATATGGGCATCGAGAACAACTTGATGGAACGGTGGAAAAAATGAAAAAGCTCGTGATCAAACTCATCTATACCCTTGAAATGATCAAGTTTTCGCACTCGGTCTTTGCGCTCCCGTTTGCCCTTGCGGCCCTCGTTTTTGCCGCCGACGGCCTCCCGCCGCTTAAAACGGTCGGCCTGATTATTCTGGCGATGGTCACGGCGCGGAACACCGCCATGGCCTTCAACCGCTTCGCCGACGCCAAAATCGACGCCAAAAACCCCCGGACCGCCAATCGGCATATCCCCAAAGGACTTTTAAGCCGTGGGTTCGTGTTGAGTTTTGCCCTGATCAACGGCGCCCTCTTCATTTATATCGCCAGTTTTTTCAATCCACTCGCCTTCAAACTCTCGCCGATGGCATTGGCGATCATCTACTTTTATTCCTATACCAAACGGTGGACCCACTTTACCCAACTGTTCCTCGGACTCTCGCTGGCCATCGCACCGGTCGGGGCGTGGATCGCTTTGCGCGGCATGATCGAGGCCTTCCCCCTTCTTCTCGGCGCGGCTGTTCTGTTTTGGGTGGCCGGGTTTGACATTTTTTACGCGACACAGGATTTTCACTTCGACAAAAGCGAAGGGTTAAAATCACTGGTTGTGCGCTTTGGCATTGCAAGATCGCTGATCGTCGCCAAATTTTTCCATGTCTTGAGCATGGTCTTCTTTCTGGCCATCGGAATTGTCTATCAGCTGAATACCTTCTACCTGACCACCGTGATCCTGATGGGCACCTTCCTCGCCTACGAACATCATCTTGTAAAACCCGACGACCTGTCTCGGGTGAACACAGCGTTCTTTACATTGAACGGTACTGTGGGCATTCTCTATCTGGCGGGAACCATCTTGACCGTCACAACCGCTTCCTGATTATTCCGCCTCGGTTGCCTGAATCCCCGTCGGGGTGATCGGCAGGGTCAAATAAAATTCGGAGCCCTTTCCCAAAACCGAATCGACCCAGATCCTTCCGCCGTGCAGTTCCACAACCCTTTTTGCAATGGCCAGCCCCAAGCCGGTGCCGCCGTAGCCCCTTGTCACGGAACCGTCGGCCTGGCGGAATTCCTCAAAAATCCGCTCGCCATCTTCTGAGGAGACGCCGATGCCGGTGTCGCGCACGCAGATCTTTGCCATATCGCCGCTTTTTGCGGCATAGACCTCGATCTGCCCCTTCTCTGTGAACTTGGCGGCATTGCCGATCAGGTTGATCAAAACCGTCCGGATCTGGTCCTCGTCGCCGTAAACGTAAAAATCCCCCGGCACATGCGATTGAAAATGATTTTCCCGCGAGGCAAAAACCCCCTCAAAAAGGCCCGAGGTCTCGTCAACCACCCGCCCCAGCTCAATCCGGCGGACGGCCGAGGCCTCCTTTCCCGATTCTATCTTGATGAGGGAGAGAATGTTGTTCACAATCTCCAAAAGCGACTCCCCCGCCGCCTTCACCATCCCCAGATGCCGCCGGCAATCGTCGGTGACGGGCCCGTCGGCCCCTTCCATGACGAGATCGGTCAACCCCAGAATGCCGGTCAGCGGCGTCCGCAGTTCGTGGGTCACGTTGGCGATGAGCTGGTTTTTCACCTCGGTGATCTCGGAGAGTTTTTTATTCTGACGGCGGACCTCGTCGTAGAGGAGGGTGTTTGAAAGATGATGGGCCAGAAAGTCGGCCAGAAGACAGAGAAGACCGCGGTCTTCTTCCGTGTAACTTCTCCCCCTGCCGCCGCGTCCGACGTTCAACAGACCCACCCACTCATCCTTGACCGTCAGCGGCACAACCGCCACGCACGAAAGCTGGGTGAAATAATGGAGACCGGCGGAGCGGATATCCGTAAACCGCCCTTCGGACAAGACCTCATCCTTGAAGAGGGGTTGCGACGCCTGTCTTAAATAATTCAAAAACTCGTAGTCAGCCGACAC
>JACPFC010000108.1 GCA_016183175.1 Deltaproteobacteria bacterium | reverse complement strand
TGAGGGCGCCATGACCGCCGTTACGCGGGGAAAAGGGATTATTGAAGGGGTTTCCATGATCCCCGCCGGTGGGCCTCTGCCGAAGGGAAATTATCTTTTTGTTCATTTGTCATTTGACGAAAACGGCCCAAGCGCAACCGGCGCTGCCGGCCTCAATCCCCGGCTAGTCGGTCGCGCCTTGTTCGCAAATCCGACGCTGGATCTTTCGCCCGATCTCTTCCGGCGGGTCTTCTGTGACGTCCTTGAAGAGGATTTTTTTAGAGGGAAAGAGCGCAGTTCCCATGGCTGGCCCTCTCTCACTTGGCCCGAACTGGAGCAGAGACTTAAAGAAACCGATTTTAACCGGCCATCCGTCCAACCCTTCGGGGCGGTCATGGCGGTCGGCATTTACGGGCAAACCATCCGGTCCATATCGGTGACCCCCTTGGGTAAGGCGATTCCGGCCGGGGATAATTACGCCTGTATCCATTTATCTTTTGACGAAACGGGGGTCCGCGTTACCGACGTCCGCGGAAGAAACAAAGACAGGCTTCGTATCCTTCTTGCCGAAAATCGCTCGCTTAAAATTCTGCCGGGAGATTTTTTCAACGAAAAGGACCCTGATGGCCTCATGCCGACGGCGGAAGAGTTGGAGAGGGATCAGGGAAAAGCGGGCGGCCCTCCTGTTAATGAATCGCCCGGCCGGTCGGCCGGCGACGAAACGAATGAAATTTCTTCGGCGGAAGCGGCTGTCGCGATAAATTATGTTCAAACCCTTCCCCCTTACAACCATCGGTCCGGCGAACCGCAGGGGTCTTCCCACCGGCGCGATTATCTTCGGGACATGGAAACCGGGATGGAGCGAGACATCCAATGGCACAAGGCTGGCGCCGAATATTTTGATCTCGAGGTCACCGATCCCGAATCGGCCCGAAAAATTTTAAACGAAATGCGGAAAAAGGCATCCGAAAGAAAAGAGGGATTCATGGGCCTTGTGGCCGTTAGGGCAAGCGGGGATGCCGTGGGCTTTCGGGAGTTTGTTGTTTCCCCGAATGAAAACGGCCTGGGGGTCGCTTTTAGCGAGATCTATATTCTTTCCGGCCATCGGAAAAAGGGGTACCGCACCCTTGTGGACAGCGTGATTATCGCTTCGCTCCTTTCGGGGATGAAAGGAAAGGGGGAACTGAAGGTGCAATACGTGAAAGTGCATAATCCGGATAATCGAAGGAAATACGAGGCGGCGGGGCTTAAAAATATCTCCCCGCCGGGGGTAGAGTACCCGTCCTACGAAATCACCCATTCGGCGGCTGATTTCCGGGCCCGTCTTGACTCGACAGAAGGAGGAAGTGATTCGTTTCCCGCGCCTCCGCTCACTCTGGGGCCCGGCTATTTCAAGTGGGATCCAAGTGATTTGCCGCTGACACCTGACCGATTTACCGAGAGGTTGGGACGGATCAGACAGAAATTGGCCGGACTTGTTCTTGATGTTGCGCAGGGCATGAAAAAATTGCAGAGACCACAGAGCTTTTGGAAGGGGGATGTGGACCTTTTGCACAAACGCCTGGCGCAAATAAGAGAGGAACTCGGTTCATTCTATTTGCTCCTGGACAAACGCTATCCCCACGAACAATTTTCGGATGGGGCAAAGGCGCTTCAAGGCGAGATGGAGACAATTCGGCGGGAGATGGATGAACTGGAGGCGCAGATCATCGTGATGAAGCAGGCCGATATCCTCAAGCAAGTTGAAAGAGAACTGGAAGATGAGCTGGATCTTTTTGAGAGACTTCGGGAGGTGTGCGAGGACGAAAAAGAGCCGCTTTCGCCGGAGAGCGCCGGCCGCTTTCAGAGGGATATCGGGGAAATTGAACAAAGGCTTCGGATCATGGGAGTTTTAAACAGCGGTAACGAAGATATCAAACGGCAAGGTGAGAGTGTTTTGGTCCGCCTTTCGTCGCTCCGGCGGCGGGTTGAGGCGCTGGCCGACGTCAAAAACGGGGCCGCAGGCGACCGGGGGGACGAAGACTGGGAGTTGATTGATGACGAAAAATAAGAGGGAGTTGACCGGCGTCCTCAAAGAGTATATACTAAAAAATATATACTAAAGGAGGGCCTCTTTCATGAACACCGCAAAAATTTTCCTGAACGGAAAAAGCCAGGCCGTCCGCCTTCCAAAGGAGTGCCGCTTCAAAGACAAGGAGATCTATGTCAAAAAGATGGGCGATGTCGTCGTCCTTCTGCCGAAGGACAACCCCTGGGAATCCTTTTTTTCGAGCCTTGATCATTTCTCCGCCGATTTCATGAAACGGCGTTCCCAGCCGAAGGCGCAAACGCGGGAAAAAATCTAAATGAAGCAAATCATCCGGCTTTGCCGGTGATTTGCGCGGGGTTTGGGGCCATTTGAGGCCCGAAATATATCGACGCGAGTAGCAACAAACGGGCCGAAAGGGCCCCAAATCTAAAGTGCAATTCCTGCTCGATACGAACATCTGCATTTATCTGATCAAGAAAAAACCCCCGTCGGTCTTGGCCCGATTCAGGGCGCTTAAACCGGGGGATGTCGGTGTTTCCTCCATTACGACAGCCGAACTCCATTACGGGGTCGAAAAAAGCCAATTTCCCGATAAGAACAGGCAGGCATTGGCTGAATTTCTGCTTCCTCTCGAATTGGCGCCTTTTGACGAAAAGGCCGCCGCCGTTTTTGGAAAAATCAGGACCGTTTTGGAGAGAAAAGGGAGGGTGATCGGTTCCTACGACATGCTGATCGCCGCCCATGCCATCAGCCTTGACGCAACTCTGGTTACCAACAACACAAGGGAATTTTCGCGCATTGCCGATCTTAAAGTCAAAAACTGGGTTTAACCAGATTGAATTTATCCCGTTTTTCTGTATAATTTCCCTGTATAATGGGGTCCGCCGGGTTTAGGTGGGAGGGGGTTTTCTTGAAAAAACTGCAATGTTTTCTTTTCCTTGTCTTTTTTTCCGCTCTCCCCGCCGGTTGCGGCCTGTTTTCCGAAGAAGTCGCCGGGGAAATCGTGACCGATCCATCGGAGGAACAGCCGACTTTAAGCGACGGGGATTTTCCCGACGCCTTTCCCTGCCTGGAACGGAATGTCCTTCCCACCGACGACGCCTTTCTTCAGGCGTTAACCGACGCCACCGAGGTTCTGCATGTCCACAAGGAATACGTAAACGACGACAATATCCCCGCGGTCTGCGGGCTGGCCGAGGAGGACAATTCGCTGGACGCCGACCAGACCGGCTGGGATCCGTTGGAAGGGGCCGACATCTACGCCTGCAACAGCATGGAGGAAGAGCTGACATCCTTTCCGGCATCGGCAAACTATTATCCCGGCATGTGCCGGGCCGCCTTCGGTTTTGAGTCGGGAGGCTCGGAGGATGGCTTCCCCCGCGCCGGAACCTACCGCGTCGATTTTTGCCTGGCGGGGAACTCCACCAACTACCAGGTCCGCCTGCGGATCGAGATTTCTGGGGAGGACATCAACAATACCTGGGCCGCCGTCGGCGAGGAGCTGGAGATTGACGATTTCGGCCTCGAGAATCTGGAGGTCTTCGGCGAGGATGGAAACCAGATCACATCGACGGCAGATCTGAAATCCGCTTTTGTCGGCGACCCGCGGGGATTTGTTTTTACCATCCGTTCGAGCGACGAGAGCGAAACGCCGGTGCTCACAACCCATTTGGAAGTCGGCGTTCAGATTGTCTGCATTACCACCACAAGCGCCTGCCCGACGCCCGACGAGTCGTGCTGAACGAAAAAAATTTGCCTCAAAATTGCAATTAATCTTGTCCTTTCTGTGGACAATGTGCTAGAGAATGGAGGGGGGAAGTGTCAGTGAGTTATTACAAGCTTCTGAATCTCGATCGCGAACCCTTTTCCACGAGCCCCGATCCGTCCCTTTTCTACCAGGCCAAAGACCACAAGGCGGCGCTCTATCGCCTGCTTATCGCCCTCCGGCTGAAGAGGGGTTTAAGCCTTATTTTGGGCGATGTCGGCACCGGCAAGACCACCCTTTCCCGCAGACTCTATCAGATCATCTCGGCCGATGCCGGCTTTGAGTTTCACATCATCCTCAACCCTATCTTCCAGTCCGAGGGGGATTTTCTGGCGAGGCTGGCCGATCTCTTTTATCCACAGGTCTCCTCGGAGGGGCTTTCCTCCGCCGACTACCTTGACGCCATCGAAAAAAGGCTTCTCGAAATCAATCTGAAGGAAAAGAAGACGGTCATCATTCTTGTTGACGAGGCCCAAAAGCTCGATGCCTCGTCGCTGGAAATCCTGCGAACCCTTTTGAACTTTGAAACGAACGAGTACAAGCTGGTGCAGTTGATTCTGATGTCCCAGCTGGAGCTTCTCCCCAAAATCTCCGGCATCAAAAATTTCTGGGACCGGATCGCCCTCAAGTACATGCTCAATCCGTTCGACCTCACCGAAACAAAGGAGATGATCAACTTCCGGTTGAGGCAGGCGGGATACCGGGCGTTGACCCCCCTCTTTACGGAAGAAGCGGTTGAGTTGATCTATTCCCATTCGGACGGATATCCCCGGCGGATCACGGCGCTTTGCCATAATCTTTTGGAACGGCTCGTGATGGACAACGAGCCGGTGGTCAATGGACAGATCGTCCAGAAGGTGATCGCCGACGAGATCGGCATTCTGCGCGCCGCCGGAAAGGCCGGCGCCACCCGGAAAGTTTCGCTCCCCGAGATGTGGGAGACCACTGCGTAGCGCACCCCATAAAGAGGGGCCGCTCTTTATGCGGTATATAAGGTGACACTCTAAAGCGCATGGGCCGTGGAAAAAAGCGTCACTCTGCTTATGCGTAGACAAGTAATCAGCCATGAATGAAGAAAAGAAGAGCGCCGAGGAGCGTCTTTTGGAGGTGATCCAGAATGGGGCGGGCGCCACCCCCGCTGGGGGCGCCGCCCCCGCAGGGGGCGCCATCCCCCCAGGAGGGGCGGTTTCTTCCGGAATAGCGGCTGTCGCCGGAGGCATAACCTCGGCCGGCGGTATAACGTCGGCCAATGGCCCCGCCTCCCCCTTTCGGCCTTCCCCTTCTTCCACCGGCCCGGCGATATCCCTGGGGCGGGTGAACAAGGCCCTCGGGGGCCTTATTGTTTTGGGGCTGGGTCTTTCGGTTTACACCACCTTTTTCACCAAAATCGATACGGGGAAACTGCGGGTCCGGTCGGCAAGGGCGGGTGTTCCGGAGGCCCCGCAGATGAGCCTTGCCCCCCCGCCCGTGGAGGAACTTTTAACGGCGTTAACCAGCCGGAGCCTTTTTGAGCCCAAGGGGGAGGAGCCGGCTCCCGTGCCGGTGAATCCCGCTCTTCAACCTCCTCCCCCCCCGCCGGAGGCGACAGGCATTCTGGCCGGCCTTCAGCTGGTGGGGATCGCCTGGGGGGAATATCCGGAGGCGATGATCCGCGACGGCAAAGATGGAAGAACCTTTTTTCTCAAACAGGGGGAGGAGTTGAAAGGGGTTCTGGTGAAGGAGATTCAAAAAGATCGGGTTATTGTGGAATTTGAAGGACAGGAGAAAGAATTACTCTGACATGAAAATAAAAACGTTCTTACGTGCGTATGTTCTTACGTTTAATACGTTATCCGGATTGATTCTTGCCCTTGCATTGCCGGCTTTTGCCGAGACAACCTCCACGACAACCTCGCCCTCTTCAACGACCTCGTCATCTTCATCAACGACTTCGTCCTCATCAACCGGTTCTTCAACAGCCACAACGACATCCCCGGAAGCCACGACATCGTCCGATTCAACCACGGGAACCACGAAGACAAATGTAAAAACAGAGGAAGAGAAAAAATCCGAGGGAGAGACGGTCAAGTCAACCAAGGGCGAGGAGCCCAAGCTCCCCCCCAAAACGACGGGGGTTGCCCCCGCGACACCGGCGGAAACCGCGCCGGCGGAAACGACGCCCGCGGAAACCGCGCCGTCCGGGACTCCCGTTACTTCCCAGGGCCCTCCTTCGGAAGGGGGGGTGAAGAAAGAGACCCTTCCGTCGCCGGCGCAGACGATTGTCCCGCCGTCCGAGACCGAGGTGTCCAAATTGTCTCTTTCCGAGCTTTTAGACCGGCATATCTCGCTCGATCTCCGGAATATCGATTTGATGGACGCCTTGAAGTACCTCGCCATCAAGGCCAACCTTAATGTGGTCGGCGGCGCGGGAATTACGGGGGCCATAACGCTTCTTTTGAACGATGTCAGCCTGCGGGACGCCATCGACATTATTCTCTCCTCCAACCGCTATGCCTACACCATCGACGGGAACATCATGCGGCTGATGACGGAGGAGGAATACAAGGCGCTCTATGGGAAGGAATTTTACGACAAACGGATAACCAAGGTTATCCGTCTGACCTATGCCTCCCCCAAAAACGTGGGGGCCATGCTGGAAAACGTCAAAAGCTCCATCGGCCGAATCGTGTACGATGACTCCACCGGGACGGTGGTGATCACCGACACGCCGCAAAAGATCGCCGAGATGGAGGAGGTGATCCGGCACGAAGAACTCCCCACCATCGTCCGCGTTCCCCCCACGACCTCGGAGATCTTCGACCTGAAATACGCCCATGCCGACAAGATTTCGGAAAAGCTGACCGAGTCGCTGACCGAGGATGTGGGAAAAATTTATGTGGATGAAAGGATGAACCGGCTGGTCATCTCGGATCTCCCCTACAAAATCGAGGAGCTTAAGGGTTTGGTGAGCGCCCTGGACGTGAAGACCCGCGAGGTTTTTATCGAGGCCAAGATCGTCCAGATTGTCCTGTCCGACCGGTTTCAGGGGGGGGTCGACTGGGCGAGCGCGGCGCTGGGGCATTTGCAACAGTCGTTCCCGTTGAACTTTGCCTCGTTTGGCGAGATGACCCTCGGCACCATCGCCCCCGTGACCACCACCAACGCCGACGGCTCCACTTCCACCAGCTTTTCCGGCTCCGGAATCATCATGAAATTTCTGGAGACTTTCGGACGCACAAAGGTCCTGTCCACTCCGCAGATCGCGGCGATCGACGGTCATGAGGCCAAGATCATGGTGGGGAGCAAGGAGGCCTACACCACCTCCAGCGTGACCCAGAGCCAGGCCACCACTACCACGGCCCAGCAGGTCACCTTTGTGGATGTGGGAGTCACCTTGAGCGTCACCCCCAGGATCAACAGCGACGGGTATATCACGATGAAGATCAAGCCGGAGGTGAGCTCTGTCACCCGTTTTGTGACCACCTCGCAGGGGGATCAGATCCCGATTGTCGAAAGCACCAACGCCGAAACGACCGTGATGGTGAGGGACGGCGCGACGGTATTGATCGGCGGCCTGATGGGGAGCCGGAGGTTGAAGATCCGCCAGGGGTGGCCGATCCTCTCGCGGATTCCCATTGTGGGTCTGCTCTTTCGCTCCTCCGAGGAGGAGTCAAGCAACTCCGAGTTGAGCGTTTTGCTCACCCCCCACATCATGGGCGGAGAGGAGACCTTTCCGGGGACTCACCCGACTTCCGTTGCCAAGGTCACTGTTCCCGTCGAGAGCGCCATCGCGGACAAGAAAAATTCTTTTTCCACGGTGAGATCGGACGCGGGGGAATTGCCGGCGGAAGAGGAAAAGAAAACCGAACCGAAATGGAAAAGCCGTTTTCGCCAGCAATGAAAAAACTGCTTTTGATTGTCGCGCTTTGGGGTTTGGGCACGCCGGCTGTTTGGGGTGAAGAATCAAGGCAGGAGCCGGAGGTGATATACCTTTCTCCCTATCATGGCCTCCTTGTCGATCCTGGCCTCAAGCTTTCCAAACTGGGGGCATTGGGAACAGGCGAGATGCCGTCTTGTCCACCGGCGCCGGTTTGTCCGCCTACTCCGGCCTGTCCGGAGGCCCCCGCCTGCGAATCGGCGCCGGTCGCGGAGGCCGAGCCGGCCCGGCAGGCCAAGCCGCTCCCACCAACCGTGACGGTTCTGACAACGTCCGAACTTTCCAAAAAAGACATCTATCAGGCGGAGCAGTGGTTGAGGATCATGAACGGCTTCTGGGCGATGCAAGACTATCCCATGCTTCGGTACTATTGCCAAAAGACGGTCGAGTTCTATCCGGGGACCTCTTACGCGGCGAAGGCGGAAAAATATCTTGAAAAGATGGGCAAACCTGCCGTTGTCCGCACGCGGAAATTTATCGACGATAACCCCGGGCTATTTCCATTCTTCTGATTTAACTTCCTGTAATCACGCAGTTTTACTGGACGGTTTCCGGTTTTTCATGTTAAAATCAAAAACCGGTATGAAAAAGTCGCGGTTCGGCAGGATTGCCCGTCTCCTTGTGGTTGTTTATGCGGTGGTGATCACCGTGGCGGTGGCCCTTGCCGCCACCATCGGCCCGTTTCAGGAATCGTTCGCCCTCTGGACGAGGGCAAGCATTTTGGAGACAAGGCTCAAGGAGAGCCAGCGGGAGAGGGGAAGGCTGGAGGAGGAGAGGACCCGTGTTTTAAACGCCATCAAAAAACTGCAGGCCGACTGGGCCGCCGGGCAGGAGACCATCCGGACGCTCCGCGAGATGACCAAAAACCCGGAGGTGGAACAAAAACTTCTGGAGGCCAACCGGTCGGTTGAAAAAAGCAATGAGGAACGGATGGTGCTGATCACGAAACTTACTGAACTACAGGAAGAGCTCAAGGCCTGCAAGAGCGGGAAGAAATGAATGAAGCGAACCATCCGGCTTTTTGACTCCGCAAAGTCTTCGACTTTGCTACGCAGGCAAGCTAAGCTTGCCTTTGTGGGCCGGTGGTTCGCGCGGGGTTTGGGGCCACCTGCCCGCCGGATTGGCAGGCGGGTTTGAGGCCCGAAATTCATGACGCGAATAGCCACAACCGGGCCGAAAGGGCCCCAAGGATGAATGAGATTCAAGCTGGTCCTTTTGTTTTTGCTGACTGTTTTAATCCCCACCATCCTTCTTGTCCGGTTCAGCATTCTGGCGGTCCTGGGGGAAAAGTGGATTCTGGAGAGAAACACGCAACAGAAGTACCGGTCGATGGCGAGGATCGTCAACTCGGAGATCGAAACGTCGCTCAAGGAGATTCCGAAGGAACTGTGGGCCAACCTCCGGGTCATCGAACCGCTTCTTCTCCGGAATACTCAACTCTTCGAGGGGGAGGTAATGATTTTTGACCTGCATGGGAAGGCCGTGGACGGGCTCCACCGGAAAGAGGGTTTTGGCGCGGCCGCCTTTCTGACCCCCGTCAACGGACTTCCCTTTGAGATCGCCGTTTACGAACGGAACCCGGAGATTTTGGGGGATCTGGCAAAGGTCACAAAGCAGGTCTCGACCCATTTTGTCACTGTCGCTGTCTCCGCCCTCGCCATCCTTTTGGGGGGGCTTTTCACGCTGGGCCGGCTTTTTCGGGAATGGGGGAGGACCGAGATCAAGGCGGAATTCATGTCGCACCTGGTTCACGATCTTCGCAGGCCGCTCACCTCCATCCGGATGTTCTCCGAGATGCTTGAAAACGACCGGGTGCCCGGCGAAGAAAAGCGGCGGGAATATTACCGGATCATCGGCGACGAGAGCGAGAAGCTTATCAATCTGGCCAACAATGTCCTCGATTTTTCGCGGATCGAAAGCGGGACGGAGCAGTATGCCATGCATGAGGAAGATCTGGTCGCCGTGGTTTCGGAGACCATTGCGCGGTTTGAGCAGTCCCACATGGCCTCCCAACCCCGCCGGATCGTGCCGGTTCTCCCTTCTTCCCTCCCGCGGGTCCGCATGAACGCCGAATCGATCTCCCAGGCGCTCACCAACCTTCTTTCCAACGCCGTCAAATATTCGCCGGCCGGTTCCGAAATCCGCGTGGTCCTCTCCCGGGACGGAAAAAGGGTTCACCTTTCGGTGATTGACCAGGGGTTGGGGATCCCCAGGCGGGAGCAAAAAAGGATTTTCAGGAAATACTACCGGGGGGAGGACGCGGAGGTGAGAAACCGGGAGGGGAGCGGGCTGGGGTTGGCCATCGTTCAATACGCCGTGATGGCCCACCGCGGAAAGATAAAAATAAAAAGTGAGGAGGGGGAGGGGAGCGAATTCACCATCGCGCTCCCGATTGGCTAGAAAAAGCCGAGCATCTGGCTTCGCCAGTGCGAGGCGCGGGGTTTGGGGCCACCTGCCCGCCGGATTGGCAGGCGGGTTTGAGGCCCGAAATAGATTAACGCGAGTAGCAACGAACGGGCCGAAAGGGCCCCAAATCTAATGTCAACCATCCTTATTATTGAAGACGATGAAAGCATCCTGACCGGCCTGGTGGACAATCTTTCCATGGAGGGGTACCGGACAAGGACGGCGCGCGACGGGAAGGCAGGCCTGCAAATGGCGGAAGAGGGAGGGGCGGATCTGATCATCCTCGATATCATGATGCCGGGAATGGACGGGTTTCAGATCTGCCGGCACTTGAGGGGGAAAGGGAACCGGACGCCGATCATCGTCTTGAGCGCCCGGGGCCAGGAGGCGGACAAGGTGCTGGGGCTGGAGCTGGGGGCCGACGACTACATCACCAAACCCTTTTCCCCGCAGGAGCTGATGATGCGCGTCAAGGCGGTCTTGAGGAGGACATCGGCCCCCGAACCGGAGGCGGTGGCCTTCGGAAATCTGAAGTTCGATTTCAAGCGGTACGAGGTGACCAAGGAGGAAAAACTGCTGAAGTTGACCGCCAACGAGTTCACGATTTTGAAGCTCCTCGTTCGCACCCCGGAACAACCGGTTTCCCGGCACAAGATTCTGGCCGAAATCTGGGGGGAGGGGGCCAATTCGCGGACGGTGGATACGCACATCTGGAGTCTGCGCGAGAAACTGGAGGATGATCCCTCGCATCCCGTTCATATCGTGACGGTGCAAAGGATCGGTTACAAGTTTGTTCCATAAAAATAATTTGCGGAATTTTCGCAAACATGGCAAAAAGAGGCTTGATTAAACATCGAATAAGATAAGGAGGAATCTATGCTTTTCATCCGCTGGTTCATGGTGGGGGCGTTTGTTGCGATCTTGAGCGCGGTTGCTTTGGCCGCAGGGCCGCTTACAGGAAGCAGGTGGCGGGTGGAAATCACGGAGGAAGGGCAGACCGTTCCCCAGTTTATCGACCAGCTTCGTTTTCAGGAGGACAATTTTACCTCCGCCCTTTTTGAACGAAGGGGTTATCCGACATCCCCGTTCACCCAGAAAAAGGGGGAGGAGGGGGCCCTTGTCTGGGATGCCCTGCAAAAGGATGCCGTCGGTGCGGAGCTTGCCTGGCACGCCGAGTTCAAAGGCGATGCAATGACCGGAAAGCTGATCTGGAAACAGGCCGATGGGAAGCTCACCAATTATGCCCTGTCCGGAAGCCCGGTGGTGGAGGAGGAAGAGGAGGGAAAGACTCCCGCCGAAAAGGGAAAGAAAGAGGTCAAGACCACTGCCAAAAAGGGGGGGTCGAGATGGGGATGCTCCCTGATTCCGGAGTAAATGATTCGCAAAGGCCGCGGTAAAGAAGATCAACCGAAGCAATTCCCGCCAACAGTTGTCCTGTTTGTTTTTTGCCTTTTAGCCGGGTTTATCTACTCGAACGTCTTTTTCTCCCCTTTCCTTTTTGATGACACGAGCAATATCGAGGGGAATCCGCAGATCAGGAGTTTGGCCAATTTTCTGAATCCGGCCGGAACCCGGTATGTCGGTTTTTTGTCTTTTGCCCTGAATTACGCGGCGGGGGGATTGAACGTTTTCGGCTATCACCTTGTTAATGTTCTGATCCATGTCGCCAACGGGTTTTTGGTTTATGTTCTCATCCTGCTTCTCTTGCGCCTGCCCGCCGGCAGTTTGGAGGGATCTTCCATCAACCATCGACCATCGACCATCGACCATCAACGATCTTTTTCCCCAATAGCCCTTCTCGCCGCTCTCCTGTTCCTCGTCCACCCCGTTCAGACGCAGGCGGTTACCTACATCGTCCAGCGCTTCGCCTCGTTGGTGACTCTGTTTTATCTGTTGGCGGTGGTTTGTTATTTGAAGTGGCGGCTCTCCCAGACTATAGGTCCTGGAGGACCCATAAGACTTATATACTTTTTTGCCTCTCTCCTCTCCACCCTCCTCGCCATGAAAACCAAGGAGAACAGTTTTACCCTTCCGTTGATGATCCTATTGGTGGAATTGATTTTCTTTCGTGGCATTAGAGGGGCCAGCAAAGCCCCCTCCAGTGGTCCGCCTAAGGCGGAGAGCCTCCCCCTCAACGGCCCTTCGGGCTTGGTTCAATGGCTGGCCCTTGTCCCCTTTCTTTTGACCCTTCTTATTGTTCCTTTGTCCTATCACGAGCCGTCAATGGAGGAAAGGGGGGCGGGGCCGCCCCTGGATATCCCCCCATTGGGCCGGCTGGAATATTTTTTCACGCAGTGCCGAGTGATTGTGACCTATCTGCGTCTTCTTGTTTTTCCCGTTCACCAGAGCCTTGACTACGACTATCCGGTTTATCATTCTTTTTTTCAGCCGGCGGTGTTGGTGTCGTTTGTTTTTTTGCTGGGGCTTGTTGCTTGGGCAGTAAGACATATAGGTCGTACAGGTCCTATTCGACTTATTGTTTTCGGCATTTTCTGGTTCTTTTTGACCGTGTCCTTCGAATCGTCGATTTTTCCCATCAAGGATGTCATCAACGAGCATCGGGTTTATCTTCCGAGCGTCGGTTTTTTTCTTGTCGCGGGTTTTCTGACGGCATCAGCCTGGGGACGGTGGAAAAAAATCAGAGTTCCGATTATCCTGTTGATTCTGATGGTCATCGGCGGATTTTCCGTTGCGGCTCATCGACGGAACGGGGTTTGGCGGGATCCGGTGACGCTGTGGGAGGATGTGGTGCAAAAGGCGCCCCGGAAGGCAAGGGGGCGCCAAAATCTTGGAATTGCCTACCGCGATCAGGGGCGCGTGGATGAGGCGATTGCCGAGTATCAGACCGCGCTCCGATTACATCCGGAATATCCCGCCATGATTTACGATAATCTCGGCGTGGCCTACAAAATGAAGGGGGCTGTTTCCGAGGCAATGCGGGCCTATCAAACCGCCCTCCGGTTAAACCCCAATGATGCCGGCGTTCACAGCAACCTGGGTGTCGCCTACCAGGACGAAGGGCGCATGGAAGAGGCGATTGCCGAGTATCGGACCGCGCTCCGGCTGAAGCCCGATTTTGTGGAGGTTCACTACAATCTCGGTTCGGCCTACTTTAACCGGGGGATGTTTCAGGAGGCCCGCGCCGAATTTGAAGAGGCGCTGAAGATCAGGCCCGATTTCGAAAAGGCCCGCGAGGCGCTTGACTCTCTTGATAAAGGGGTCCAATGAAATTCTCTCCCTTGAAAATTTTTATCCTGCTTACCCTCCTTGTCGTTCTTGTCTACTCGAACATCTTTTCCGCCCCTTTCCTTTTTGATGACACGGGCAATATCGAGGGGAATCCGCAGATCAGGGATTTGGCCAATTTTCTTGATCCGGCCGGAACGCGGTATGTCGGTTTTTTGTCTTTTGCCCTGAATTACGCGGCAGGGGGATTGAACGTTTTCGGCTATCACCTTGTCAATGTTCTGATCCATGTCGCCAACGGGTTTTTGGTTTATGTTCTGGTCCTGCTTCTCTTGCGCCTGCCCGCCGGCAGTTTGGAGGGATCTTCCATCAACCATCAACCATCAACCATCGACCATCAACGATCTTCTTTCCCAATCGCTCTTTTTACCGCCCTCCTCTTCCTCGTCCACCCCGTTCAGACGCAGGCGGTTACCTACATCGTCCAGCGCTTCGCCTCGCTGGTGACTCTCTTTTATCTGGTGGCGGTGGTTTGTTATGTGAAGTGGCGGCTCTCCCAGACTATAGGTCCTGGAGGACCCCTAGGACTTATATACTTTTTTGCCTCCCTTCTCTCCATCCTCCTTGCCATGAAG
>JACPFC010000107.1 GCA_016183175.1 Deltaproteobacteria bacterium | reverse complement strand
GTTATCGGCGGGGAAGAAAAAAAGTTGCGTGGTTTTTTTCAAAAAGGTACATTATTTTTTGATTGATAAATAAGCATAATTTCAACAAGTTACAGATCAAAAATCTGATTTTTCCGGAGAAAAGAACCGCGTTTTGGCCTCTTTACCCATTGATATAAGAAGATTACATTAAAAGTATGAACGACCTTGCAAGACTCAAAAAAGAAAAGAACGCCCTGATTATCGCCCACTACTATCAGGAGCCTGAAATTCAGGATGTAGCGGATTATGTGGGGGACAGCCTCGGCATGGCCCTCTACGCCAACAAGCAGAAGTGCAAAATAGCGGTCGTGGCAGGGGTGAAGTTCATGGCCGAGACGATCAAGGTGCTTAACCCCCGGAAAAAAATCCTCTTGCCCGACCTTAACGCCGGCTGTTCGCTGGCCGATTCCTGCACGCCGGAGATTTTCAAATATTTTCTCTCCAAACATCCCGGGGTATTTGTCATGACCTATGTCAATTCGAGTCTTGAAATAAAGGCGTTAAGCGATGTCATCTGCACCTCATCTAATGCGCTGAAAATTGCCCGGCAGATCCCTGCTGATCAGCAAATAATTTTTGGGCCGGACCAGCACCTCGGCCGTTTTATCATGAAAAAATTGGGGCGGCCGATGATCCTTTTTCCCGGCAACTGTTTTGTCCATATGTCGTTTTCGGCCAAAGAGATGGTCCGCCTGAAAGAGCGTTATCCGGACTCTGCCATCATCGCCCATCCGGAGTGTCAGGAGGTGGTCCTGAACCATGCGGAATTTGTCGGCTCGACCAGTCAGTTATTAAAGTTCACACAGGAGTCGCCCAAAAAAAGGTTCATCGTGATGACCGAGGAGGGAATCATCCATCAGATGAAAAAGGCTTCTCCCGACAAGGAATTCATCCCCGGCCCCGATCTGGAAGGGTGCTCCTGCAACCAGTGCCCCCACATGAAGCTGAACACGATGGAAAAGCTCATCGATTGTCTGGAAAAAGAGGAACCGGAGATTGTCATCAAACCCCAGTTGGCGAAGGCGGCCTTAAAGCCGTTGCAAAAAATGGTTGAAATGACGAAAAAATGAGCTTAGGAGCGTAGGAGCTTAAGAGCTTGGGAAATAAAAATCCTAAGCTCCCAAGCTCCCAGGCTCTTAAGCTCTGAAACATGACAATAGTCCTCAAGAAAAAACAACTCACCTTCTTCCAGCGGATCTACATCATCGAGATCGTCAAGGGAATGATGATCACCCTCCGCCACCTGATGAAAAACATGCTCCACCCGGGCCGGATGATGACGGTCCAGTGGCCGGAGGAGAAAAAGCCGATCCCCGTCGTGCACCGCTCGGAGCACCGCCTGATGTTGCGGGAAGACGGGAGCATCCGTTGCACCGCCTGCATGCTCTGCCAAACGGTCTGCCCCGCCTACTGCATTCACATCGAGGCAGACGAGGGGGAGACGCCTTCGATGGAAAAATATCCGAAGAAATTCACCATCGATCTGCTCCGTTGTGTCTACTGCGGCTACTGCGTGGAGGCCTGCCCCTGCGACGCCATCCGGATGGATACCGGCAAGCTGGTTGAATCGCAATACACGCGTGAAGATTTCATCAAAGACATCGATTACCTCAAGAAAAACCACCCACCCGGCCTAAGTCCAGTTTCGGAAGGGATTTATTGATAATTTATTTGTAAGGGCGCACGGCTGTGCGCCCCTACTTCGCAAACGCCAGGGAAATCTTAAGCGGCGGGGCGCTCATCTCCAGCACATCGTCGCGGGCGAATTTGCGCTCGATCAGCGAGTGGAGTTTGTCAGCGTATTTGGAAAAATCGGCGATCGGACGGGTGGCCACGCCGGACTCCATCGCGGCTTTTGCGACAGCCGGCGCGACATGCAAAAGCACGCGGGGATCAAGCGGTTTGGGGATGATGTATTCCGGGCCGAATTGCAGTGCATCCAAACGATACGCGTGGCAGACAGAGAGGGGAACCTTTTCGCGCGCCAGAGCCGCCAGTGCGTGACTGGCCGCCAGCTTCATCTCTTCGTTGATTTTCACCGACCCCACATCCAGCGTCCCGCGGAAAATAAACGGGAAACCAAGAACATTATTCACCTGATTGGGAAAATCGGAGCGGCCCGTGGCCATAACAATATCGGGACGGACATCCAGCGCTTCATGATAGCCGATCTCGGGGTCGGGGTTGGCCATGGCAAAGACAATCGCCTTGGGCGCCATCGTTTTAAGCATTGCCTGCGTGACCAGGCCCCTTCCGGAAAGCCCCACAAACACATGAGCCCCCTTCATCGCATCGGCCAGCGTTCCATCCTTTACATCCTGGGCAAAGAAGGCGCGATTTGCCTCGCAATTGCGGGCCCTGGTCACAATCCCCCTGGTGTCGCAGAGAAAAACGTTTTCCTTCTTCACCCCCACACGCAAAAACATCTTCGCGCAGGCAATCGCCGCCGCCCCGGCGCCGGAGAAAACAACCTTCAGCTGATCGGCCCGTTGTCCGGTCAGTTCGAGGGCAT
>JACPFC010000106.1 GCA_016183175.1 Deltaproteobacteria bacterium | reverse complement strand
CTTGTATTCTCGCGGGGAAATACCATGCCGAGGCGCAACGCGCCAAGGCAACTTCTTACGATTTTTCTGAAAGTACAAATTGGCGGAAGGGGTGGGATTCGAACCCACGTACCCGGTTAAGGGTAACACGCTTTCCAAGCGTGCGCCTTCAGCCGCTCGGCCACCCTTCCTTCATTGTTGATATAACGTATATTGGCCAAGTCCGGCAATCGGGAAAACAGGTATTGAAAACATCCATGGCATATGTTCTAAAAGTTTTTATGGCTTATCAGGTTCTTGCCCGCAAATACCGCCCGCAGTCGTTTGAGGAGGTGCTGGGACAGGAGACGACGGTCAAAACGCTGACCAACGCCATCGCGCAAAAACGCCTCCACCAAGCCTATCTTTTTTGCGGCGCCCGCGGCGTCGGCAAGACTTCCCTCGCGCGGATTTTGGCCAAATCGCTCAACTGCGAAAGGGGGCTAACCCCCACGGGGTCGACGATCGCCCCCTGCCAGACCTGTACAGCATGCGTGGGGATCACCCAGTCCAACTCGCTGGATGTCCGGGAAATCGACGGCGCCTCCAACACCGGCGTGGATGATGTCCGCGAACTGCGCGAGCAGGTGAAATATCTCCCCACCGGCGGGAAATACAAAATCTATATTATCGACGAAGTCCACATGCTCTCCCAGGCCGCCTTCAACGCCCTTTTAAAAACCCTTGAGGAGCCGCCGCCGCACGTCATTTTTATTTTTGCAACGACCGAACCGCACAAGATTCCGGTGACGATTCTTTCGCGATGCCAGCGCTTCGATTTTAAACGCCTCTCTGTCCCCCAACTGGTCGGCCACTTGAAAAATATTCTGGCCCGTGAAAAAATCGCCGTGGACGAGGAAGGTCTGACGCTCGTCGCCTCGTGCTCCGAAGGATCGGTGCGCGACTCTCTTTCGCTTTTGGATCAGGTCATCAGCTTTTGCGGCGCGGGGGCTACGCCTGACCAGGTGCGCGAGATCCTGGGGTTGGCCGACCGGGCGCTTCTTTTTGCCACCCTGGAGGCGCTTCTTAAAGAAGATGTCCGGGCGGTGCTGAAGCAGGCCCAATCGGTCTATGAACAGGGGTTTGACCTGAAAATTTTTTCCGAAGGACTTTTGGAGATGATCCGTCATTGCCTGGTCATGGCCGAAGGGGGAGATGAATTTGTCGATCTCCCCCCCGCGGAAAAGGAACGGATCAAAAAAATGGCCTCTCTCATTCCGGCCGCAAAATACTTGACCCTCTTTCAAATTTTGGCGCGGGGGGTGGAGGATCTGGCGCGGAGCGATTTCCCCAAAATGGCGTTTGAGGTCACGCTCCTAAAGATGTTGAGAGCCAAGGAGCTGATGAGTATTCCGGAGATTTTGGAGAGATTGGAAACACAAGGTTCATCACAACAGGCGTCATCCTCTCACCTCTCCCCTCCCTTGAGGGGAGGGGACAAAGGGGAGGGTGGCACTCGAGCTTCACCCTCTCCCCTACCCGGGGACCCACCGAACGCCACTGGTTCGAGTGAGGTGGGGGCAGATACTGACTCCGCTCCCAAGTCGCTTAATCCGCCACTGGCGGCGCGACTTGGGAACCCTCCCCTCAAGGGAGAGGGGGTTAGTGGATGGACCAACTTCGTCAAAAAAGTCCTCGAAGTCCGGCCGCAGGTGGGGGCGATTCTTGAGCATGCGCGGCCATTGGCGATTCGGGACGACTCGATCGACCTCGGTTTCGAGCCGAAATCGCTCTATGCCGACATGCTCCGCGAACGGATCGAGATGCTTCAGGAGGTGGCCGGTGGTTATTTCAAAAAGCCGGTGAAATTCGGCATCCGTTTTCTGGGGGAAACGGGAGGCGCCCCCGCCTCCGCCCGCGAACTCCGTGAGGAAGAGGAAAAAAAGAAAAAAGAGGCCTTGACCGCCCGCGCCCTGGCCGATCCGATGGTGCAAAAGGCGCAGGAGCTGTTGGGGGCGAAACTAAAAGAGGTGAAAGAGATTAAATGAAAATAACCGAAATCATGAAACAGGCGCAGGAACTGCAAAAAAAGCTGGCCAAACAACATGAGGAGTTGGGCTCAAAAGTTTTCGAGGCCGCAAGCGGCGGCGGCATGGTGACGGTTAAAACCAATGGAAAGGGAGAGATTCTCTCCGTAAAACTCGATCCGGAGATAGTCGCCAAAGATGACGTCGAGATGCTGGAGGATTTGATTGTCGCCGCCGTCAACGAGGCGTTAAAAAGGGTCCGCGAGGCAACCCAGGACGAAATGTCGGGAATGATGGGAAATTTGGGCCTAAAAATTCCGGGATTTTAAATACTGTTGATCGTTGATGGTCGATTGGTGATGGTTGATGGTGCAATTTTACCTCTATCAACTATCTACCATCAACCATCAACCAGTGTCTGACCCCCCTCGATCGCCTTATCCATGAACTTTCCAGGCTCCCCGGCATCGGCCAAAAAACGGCCCTGCGGCTGGCGTTGCACATTCTGCGCCAGCCCGCCGATTACGCCCAGGCGCTGGCCGAATCATTGACGGACGTGGCGGAAAAAATCCGTTTCTGTTCCCGCTGTTTTCATTTGACCGAGGCCGACCCCTGCGTCCTCTGCGCCGACCTCCGCCGCAATCAGCAGATTGTCTGCGTCGTCGAGGAGTCTTCCGATCTTTTGGCCATCGAGCGGACGCGGGAGTTCCGCGGCGTTTATCATGTTTTGCAGGGGGCCCTCTCGCCTCTGGACGGCATCGGTCCCGAAAATTTAAAAATCGGGGAGCTCCTCCGTCGGCTTCGCACCGAAGAGATCCGCGAACTGATACTGGCCACCAATCCCAATGTCACCGGCGACGCCACCGCCCTTTATATTTCCAAGATGGTCAAACCCCTCAATATCAGGGTAACCAAACTGGCCGCCGGCATTCCGGTGGGGGGAAACATTGAGTATATCGACCAGATGACGCTCGCCCGCGCCCTAGAATCGAGGATGGAATACTAGTGAGCGAGGATCGGATTCACTCCGTCCGAGCGAACGGGGGGGACGGGGGCGCCAGCGGCAAAGCCCCCGATTTAATTGATTGACAGCCTCCCTTGCCGCTTCATAGCATACCATCACCATGTCGGTCATCAACACGGTCAAGAAAGAAATCAACTTTAAAATCGTTTACTGCGGCCCCGGCCTTTCGGGAAAAACCACCACCCTCCAGCAGTTGCAAAACCAGGTTCAGGCAAAATCAAAAACCAAAATCAAGAGCCTCTCCAAGACCGAAAAGACCCTCTTTTTCGACTTCCTCCCCCTTTCCTCCAACGGGATCAAGGGGTTCAAGACCCGTTTTCAGGTCTACACGGTCCCCGGCCAGCCGCTCTATGAAGATTCCCGCAAACTTCTTTTAAAAGGGGTGGACGGGATCATTTTCGTTGTCGATTCGGCGCTGGAGCGCCTGCAGGACAATCTCGATAGTAGCGAGGAGTTGCGCAACCATATCCAAAAAATGGGATACGCCCCCAAGGATATCCCGATTATCATCCAGTACAACAAGCGCGACCTGCCGGATGCCTGCGCTCTGGATGAACTGCGAAGGGTCGTCAACACCTTCCATGTCGCCGACTTTGAGTCGGTGGCCCTGCAGGGAAAGGGAATTCTGGAACCATTCCAGGAATGCCTCCGGCAAGTGATCCTGACCTTGAAGACAGCGTGACGGCAGTGGCCGTCTTCGCCAAATTTTTGACTGAATTAATGGACAAAGCGGCTAAATTTGTCCTTTGAAAAGGGGGCTGATTCTGCGACAATACGAATATGGATACGGCACTGGCCAAACGGTATCTTCGGATATGCAACGTGCAGACGGCGGTGACAAGGCTGGAGGTGCGGCGCATCGAGCGGGACATAAAAAAAATGGATGTCGTTCTTCAAAAAAATCTTGCCGATGAGGAAAGAATCGCCTCCGGTCTGGGCGAGGTCCGGCGCAAGCACAAAAGCCTGGACAGGCGCCTCGAAGAGGCGGGGGAAAACCTCTCCCGTTGCAAATCTTATCTTGCCTCGTTTCAATCCTAGAATTATAACCCTGCCGTGATGGAAAAAAGACGATTCGCGCGCACGCCGGTCGCGGCGCAACAGCATCTCCTCTTTTTCAACCCGCAGAAAAAAATTCACAAAGATATCGTCGTCTCGAAAAATCTTTCCGCCGGGGGCGCCTGTTTCCGTTCCGCAACACCCATAGAAGCCGGGACTTACGCGCTGGCATACCTGGACGAGAATGCGCTTGATGACCTGAAAACCAACCGCGGCAACATATTAAAGACCGGCAATTACTTCATGGGAAGAATCGTCTGGAATCGCCCGTCGGAAAAAGGGGATGATCCCTTCTACGAGGTCGGCTTTGCCTTTTTGGGCCGTAACGAAGGAGACCTTGACTCGATGGATTTGTTTACCCACCTCATCAATCACTTCACGGCGGAACAAATTAAATCGGGGGCTTTGCCGCTGGCGCCCCCGCGCCCCCCGTTCGCTCGGACGGAATAAATCCGATCCTCGCTCACTAATGTTTTGCCGGTTAATGTTCGGGAAGCAAAAAAGCCAAAAGGGCGAGCAGGAGAATTCCCCCCAGAAAGGCGGCAAGATTTTTAAACCGTCGTTCGTGCGCCCGATGGACCTCGGGCAAAAAATCGGAAGTTGAGATGTACAAAAACGTCCCCAGGCTTAACGCCAGCGCAATCCCCACCGACTGGTCGCCGATCGACTGGAGCAAAGTAACCGACACCAGCGCCCCCACCGGGATGATCGACCCGAACACCAGGATAAACAACAGAATCTTTCTCCGCCTCCACTTTGCCTTTCTTAAAATGCTGGCCAGGGCAAAGCTGGAGGGGATTTTGTGCGCCATGATGGCAAAAAAGACCACCGTCCCCAGGCCGGGTCGGCCCCCCAGCCCCGGAACCATCAACGCGCTTCCCAAGGCAAAGCCGTCAAAAAAGGTGTGCGTCACCATCCCGGCAAAGGCGGCGATCCCCATCGTGTGATAATCGCAATGCGTCTCTTCGCAGGGGTGGAGCATGACGAATTTTTCGAGGATGAAAAGAAAAAGAAAACTGACCAAGATGCAAAACCCGACCCAGAGGGGATTGCCGCGTGAAATGGCGTTCGGCATCAGATGGAGAAATGCGGTAGCGATGAGAACCCCCGCCGAAAAGCTGACAAAGGTGTGGAGATGATCCTCCTTCCACCGGCGAAGGAGGGGAATGGCCCCTCCCAAAAGAGTCAGCAGAACCGCCAAAGCGCCAAAATAGGCGAGAGTGTTATAAGTTTGCAACATGGGACGATGGTACAAGATTTTCTTGGAAAACGGCAACACTTAAGATAAATTGTAAGATTCCAACGGAGGACTAAATGAAATTCACCTATGATACGCGCGATCTTACCACCATCAAAACCGACCTCCTTGTGGTCAACATGCACGACGGAAAAATCGACACCCACACCTTCGCCAACCGGATTGACAAAAAACTGGGGGGCGAATTGCGAAAGCTCATCCGGCGCGAAAAATTCGAGGGAAAGGCGGGGCAGACCAAACTGCTCAACACGCACGGAAAAATGCCGGCCGAATATGTGATGGTCCTGGGGCTGGGCGATAAAAAGGATTTTAATCTCGATGTCGTCCGAAAGGGGGCGGGAAAAATTGTTCAGGCGGCGGGTCAAATCCGCGCCACGCATATCGCCACCGCGGCCCACGGCGGACATCTTGGCCTTTTTTCCAAAAAGGACTGCGCGCAGGCGGTGGTGGAGGGAATGGTGCTTGCCGCCTATTCGTTTGACCGCTACAAAAAGAGGCCAAGAGAGGCGCACGAAATCAAAGAGGTTGCCATTCTCTGTCCCGACAAATCCAAAATCCCGGAAGTTAAAAAAGGAATTGAACGGGGATTGTTTTTGGCCAACGGCGTCTGTCTGGCGCGCGACCTCATCAACACGCCGGCCCTCCACATGACGCCGGCCGAGCTGGGACGGGTGGCTAGACGCCTAAAAGGGGTGCGGACCCGCCTGTTCAACACCGCCCAAATCCGCCGGATGAAGATGGGGGCTTACTTGGGGGTCGCCCAGGGGAGCATCAATCCCCCCGCCTTCATCGAAATGCATTACCGCCCTGCGGGAAAACCGAAAAAGAGAATCGCGCTGATCGGCAAAGGGGTCACGTTCGATTCCGGAGGCCTTTCGCTCAAACCCCCCAAGTTCATGGAAACAATGAAGGACGACATGTCGGGCGCCGCGGCGGTGATTGGCTACATGTCGGTGATCGCAAAATTAAAACCGAAGGTGGAGGTTTGGGCCTTTGTGGCGGCGGCGGAAAATATGCCCGACGCGATGGCCCAGCGCCCCGGCGATGTGGTGACGGCGATGAACGGAAAAACCATTGAGGTCTTAAACACCGACGCCGAAGGGCGGCTCACCCTCGCCGACGCCATCAGCTACGCCGACAGGAAAAAACCGGATTACTTAATCGACGTGGCTACCTTAACCGGTGCTTGCCTCGTGGCCTTGGGAGAGCGGATATCGGGCATCATGGGAAACGACAGGGAGTTGGTGGATAAGTTGATTAAAAGCGGCCAAAAAACCGGCGAAAAGATGTGGGAGCTCCCCCTGGCGGAGGAATACAAGGAGGAATTGAAATCGCCCATTGCCGATTTGAAAAATGTCGGCGGCAATTACGGCGGCACCATCAACGGCGGCCTGTTCATCCAGGAATTTGTGGGAAAGAACAAATGGGCCCACATCGACATCGCCGGCCCCTCATGGACCGACAAACCGCGCGAGTATGAGCCCAGAGGCGGCACCGGGGTGATGGTTCGCACCTTCGCGGAGTTTATTGATAGTTTATGAAGATAAACTCATTCAACTGCTGTTTTTATGTTAATTAGCAAAATATTACTTAAAAATTGGCGAAACTTTAGAAGCGTTGATGCGAAGCTCGGCTATAGAGCATTTCTTGTCGGTCCAAATGCCTCAGGAAAATCTAACTTTTTGGATGCAATACGTTTTTTGAGAGATATAGCTAAAACGGGTGGTGGTTTGCAAAAAGCTGTTCAAGAACGTGGTGGTTTAACCAAGATCCGTTGTTTAGCCGCCCGACAAGACCCGGATGTTGAATTTGAAATCCACATCTCCGATGATTTAGGTGATAAGCCAAAATGGATTTATGCAATAGGAATAGCTCAGGAGGTCCGAGGTTACAGACAGGCATATTTGAAATACGAACGGGTATGGAAGGAAAAACAACAAATTTTAAATAGGCCGGATGATCAAGACGTAGCTGATAATCTAAGGTTAACACAGACACATCTTGAACAAATTAATGCAAATTTGCTCTTTAGGGCAATTGCCAATTTCTTTGAATCAATTCAATATCTTCATATCGTACCACAACTAGTACGTCACCCAGATGCTTTTCCGGGGCCAGGAATTCCTGGCGATCCCTTTGGACTTAGTTTTCTTGATCGCTTGGCACAAGTCCCTGAAAAGACCCGAAAAAGCCGCTTGGGAAAGATTGGAGAAGCTCTACGATCAGCAGTGCCACAACTTAAGGAATTATCTTTTGTACGTGACGATCGAGGTTTGGCTCATTTGGAGGCAGTGTATGAGCACTGGCGACCACATGCTGGCAAACAAAGAGAAGATCAGTTTTCAGACGGAACGATCAGACTCATTGGATTGTTGTGGTCTCTCTTCGAAAGTGATTCCGTTTTACTCTTAGAAGAACCGGAGCTATCTCTTCATCCAGGTATCGTAAAATTGCTTCCCGCATTAATCTACCGGCTTTTGAGGGAAAAGAAACGCCAAATAATTATCACAACGCATAGTGCTGATCTACTATCAGACAGAGGCATTGGTGCTGGTGAGACTCTTATTCTTAGGCCTCATCAGGAGGGAACAGAAGTTGAGAAAGCTTCTGATCTTGGAGAAGTAACCGATTTGCTGAACGCTGGACTAACCATAGCAGATGCAGTGCTACCCAGAACCCTACCATTAAAGCTGGACCAACTAAATCTCTTTGAATAAAAAAAAATACATAATACCGCTTAGTCTTGTAGTTGAAGATGCTCTGAGTAAAGCGCTTGCTGAAAAGATATTGGAAAATTCTAGAAAGCGATTTGCTGTTAAAACAGTGTATGATAGAGGTGGTGTTGATTACATAAGAACTAAAATTCGTGCCTTTAACAAAGCGGCCAAGAGCATTCCTTATTTTGTATTAGCCGATCTAGACCGCTATGGTTGTGCGCCTGATCTTATTAAAGATTGGCTGGCAAGTGACAACAAACAAAAAAATCTTATCCTTAGAATAGCTGTCAAAGAGGCAGAAGCGTGGTTATTAGCTGACAAGAAAAATTTGGCTAGTTATCTGAAAATTAATGCAGGGCTTGTACCTGAGCAGATTGAATCGATAAATGACCCAAAGACAATTCTGATAAATCTTGCCAGACGATCAACATCCAGTAAGTTACGTTCAGCAATCGTACCAGATGTTTCCACACGATCAATTATTGGCCCGGATTATAATGGTGTACTCACAAATTTTGTCCGCAACTTTTGGGATATCAGGGAAGCACAGAAAAGATCCGATAGTCTTAGAAGAGCAATCAAGGCTATAAAGAAATTCAAACCAAACTGGCAATAACGGATGGAACAAAGGTGCCTAACAGTCTGTTGACAAAGTCACGTTTGACGTCATCCCCGTGAAAACGGGGATCCAGAAGTGTTTGAAAAGACTGGATTCCCGCTTTCGCGGGAATGACAATTTCAGCCCCTTGCAGACTTTGTCAACAGCTAAAGACCTACTGCACATTAATATGCACCACATCGGACATCACCGGCGGATTATGCGGGATGTGGTTGCCGTCGGCCAAAAGAAGCCGGAAGTAGTGCCACCCCGGAGTGAGAGTTAGGCTCGCCTCGGTTTCCCCCTGGCCGAAGTGCCGGATCTGCTCGCTGGATGGAAGCGGCCGATCCAAAGGGGGGAGAGCCTCGAGATCGATGAGCAGATGATGATGCCCCGTATTTTCGCCCCCCGTGGGCCCGGCGGGAGCGATCATCATCCCTTCCAAGCCGAATTTGACCTTGACCGGATTGTGTACCGTCGCCCCGTCGGCCGGTTCGATAATAAACACGCGGGCCCCCGGGGGAGAAGCGTGATGCGGCATGCCGCCCTCCTCATGGGCAAAAACAGAATTCATCCCTAAAAACAACAAAGCAAAAACAAGAATTTGATTTTTCATGATGGTTGTCTCCTCTCATTACGCAAATAATGACAGCTGTATCCCCCCGGATTTTTCAGCAAATAGTCCTGATGATATTCCTCGGCAGTGTAAAAGGTTCCGGCCGGGACGATTTCGGTCACAATTCCTTTGGACCATTTGCCGGAGCGGTTGACGTGATCGCGGACCTTGAGCGCCGCCTCTTTCTGTTTTTCGCCGTGATAAAAAATGGCCGACCGATACTGGTTCCCCACATCGTGCCCCTGTTTATTCAGGGTGGTAGGGTCGTGAAGACGAAAAAAATAGTCGAGAAGCGCCTCGTAGGAAATTTTGGCCGGATCAAAAACGATTTCGATCGCCTCGGAATGTCCTGTTGTCCCGGTGCAAACATCCTCGTAGGTGGGATGTGAGGTGGTACCGCCGGTGTAGCCGACGGTCGTATCGAGCACCCCCGGAATCTCCCGAATAATCTTCTCCACCCCCCAAAAACACCCGGCGGCGAGCGTTGCGATTTCTTTTTGCGAAACGGTCATAAAAACCAATATCCGGGACTTGGATTCGAACCAGGGGTCCCCGCCGAACGCCACCGGTTCGAGCGAGGCGGGGGCGGAGACGGCAGAAGCAACCAAGTCCCTTGATCCGGGAGAAGGATTCGAACCTTCATTGACGGAGTCAGAGTCCGTAGTCCTACCATTGGACGATCCCGGAAAATCAGGCATCATCTATCGTAGATTGACTCCGGCTGTCAAAATGTTAAATCTTGAAGCGCATGCCAAGGAAATCATCAAAGAAATCGGCGTTTAAGGCCCCGCATGATCAAGCCCTTGTTCCTCTTATCCACGAAGAGGCACTTCCCGTTCCGGTCGATTCGCTTCACCGATATCTGATGGAAGTCAGCCGGTATCCGTTGATGACCCGCGAGGAGGAGATAGCGGTGGCCCGGCATTACTTTGAGCATCAGGATCCCGAATCGGCCAAAAAACTGGTCGTCTCGAACTTAAGACTCGTCGTGAAAATCGCCATGGAATATTCCCGGGCCTTTCACAATCTTCTTGATCTGATTCAGGAGGGAAACATCGGCCTTTTGCGCGCCGTGAAAAAATATGACCCCTCCAAAGGGACGCGCTTTTCCTATTATGCCGCCTGGTGGATCCGGGCCTATATTTTGAAATTCATCGTCGACAATTTCCGGCTGGTCCGGCTCGGCACCACGCAGGCGCAGAAAAAATTATTCTATAATCTGATGAAGGAAAAACGAAAGATCGAATCGATGGGGTTTTCCCCCGACTCGCGCCTCTTGGCCGAAAAAATGGATGTGAAGGAAAAAGAGGTGGTGGAAATGGAGCAGAGGATGGGTTTTGGCGATCTGTCGCTGGATGCCCCCAACCCGCATTACGACGGTAAACTCAACATCGACATGTTCGCCTCCGGGGAGACCCCGGCCGACCAACAGGTAATGGATGAGGAATTGAAAAATCAGCTCTTTTCCAATCTGGATGAATTTGTCGCAACCCTCAAAGACAAGGAAAAGAAAATATTCCGTGAACGGCTTTACGCCGAGGTGCCGAAGACTCTTCAGGATATTGCCGACGAATACGGCATCACGCGCGAGCGGATTCGCCAACTGGAGGAACGGGTGGTGTTGAAATTAAAAACGTTTTTCAAGGATAAAGGCTTCGAAGTGGATCTCAACCGGTCATGAGAAAAAAATCTCTAACCAGCGCCGCCCTTCTGACGGAAAAAATCCGGGAGACGCCGCAGGCGTTTCATTTCGTCTTCACCATCGAGGATGGGAAAGTGGGAAAATCGTTTACCCGTCCCGGTCAATACACGGTCATCAGCATCCCGAGCGGCAACGAAAACTATTTCGCCATGTCGAGCTCCCCGCGCGAGCCAACATGGTCGTTTTTGATCAAAGCGGGGGCGCCGCTGACAAATGTGCTTGTCACCATGAACCCGGGAGACGCCGTTACGGTGACCAGTGCCCGCGGCGGGGGATTTAGAATGGGAACCGGCCATGGCAAAAATATCCTCCTCTTTGCCGCGGGCACCGGGATCGCCCCGCTCCGTTCGGCCCTTCGGTGGATTATGGAAAAACGGCAAGACTACGGCGACGTCACTCTCTTCTACGGCGCCCGGAATCCGGACGAATTTGCCTATGCCCATGAATTCAGCGACTGGAAAAATGGGGGGGTTGAAATCATTCAGACCGTTTCGAATCAGGCCCACCCCGCTTGGAAAGGCCTCTTCGGCCATGTACAGCGGCATATCGCCGATTCGTGCAAAACTGAAAACACCATCGCGCTGGTCTGCGGAATGGAGGGGATGGTCCGAGATGTATCCGACCGCCTGAAAGCGCTGGGCCTCCCGCAAAACCGGATTCTGACGAATTATTAAATTCCCCCTTTCCCCCCTCCGCCACCCTCCATACTGCCGGCGGGCAGGCACAACCGGCGGACAGGTTTGACAAAGGGGGGTGGGGCCGATGGAATTTACAACAGTTAGTAAGCGGCACCGGCAGAGCTTTGGATTTGCAGAGCCTCCGGGAGCCACGCCTCAAGCGCCTTTGCCCGTTCTCCGCTGGCGGGATGCGAGGCGAAAAAGTCGGTGCGTTTTGAGTTGGGGCCTCCCTTGGCGGCCGCTTTTTTCCAGATGTCGATGGCCGCCTGCGGGTTGTAGCCCGCCTTTGCGAGATAATAGAAACCGATCTGGTCGGCCTCCTTTTCGTGCTTCCGGCTGTAACTGGGGAGATAGAGGTTCACGCCGAGTGAAAAGACCTGATTAAAAATATATTCCGCGTTGGGCCCCAAACCCTGCCCAAAGCCGATCACGCCGGCCAGCCCGATGAGGTTGATCCCCTGATAGGTGGTCAGCCGCCGCGTGATGTGCCGCACCGTCGCATGGGCCATTTCATGGCCGATCACGGCGGCAATTTGATCGTCGTTGTTGATATCGACCAATCCTTTTTCACGGTCGAACAGGCCGGTAAATACGCCGATCTTCCCCCCCGGCATGGCAAAGGCGTTCACCACATCGGGCCTGTCGAAGATGTGCACCTCGTAGGGAAAATCCGGCTTGTCGGAAACGGCGGCGAGACGATGGACAATCTTTTCGACGCGTGCCTTCAATTCCTGATGTTTAGGAAGATCGACGCCGACCCCTTCCTTTTTGAATTCCTTGATCTGAAGCTTCATCACATATTCGCCAAGCTTGATGTCATCTTTCTCGGAAAAGAGGTTGAAGTGTTTCCGTTTGTAGTCGTCTAAGTGTTTGTGCTCTCCCTTTGCCCCGGCCGACGACCGCGCCCCCTCCGACTGCGTGGATCCACAGGCGACAGGACCGAAAAGCAGGACGACAAAAACGAAAAAAACCAGACCGCGGCGACCCGTTTTCATGATGGGACTATTTTTCCCCAAACTTTTATCCTTTGTAAAGAAGTTCCTACCTCTGCGGTTTCCAAACCCCCACTTGGGGTGACGGGACTATAGGGCGACCGGAAATCAAGACGGACAGACCTTATCTGTCTAATCTTTTGGATTTTATTACTAACCAAATTTCCTTTTATCTTCTCTATTTTTCAAATGCTTGCAAATTATTAATTAATTCGATATGTTGCTGATTCGTCTGGCATTAAGTTTGCAAAGATTTATTTTTCTACATGTCCGTCCGTCCCGAAAGAATGTGTCATCGCATCTCGTTGGGGTTAAAAAAGGTGGTCTTCGACCGCCGTTTTGAAGAACGCCCCGAAGAGGCCCCTTACAACAACGGGGAGCCGCTTGATTTTGAGCATCCCATTGGGCGGATCAGTTCAACCACCAGCTATGGTGGCCCGCGGTCGAAGTACAAAGTCAACGAGGACAGCTATTTTACCGGAGTCACCACCAATGGAGCGCTGATTGCCGGAGTTATCGACGGCGCCGGGGGGAGTTTGAGCGGATACCTCGCCGGCCTCTATGCCAACGAACAGCTCTCCGACATCCTGATGAAAGGGGGGGGCCTGTTCGACGCCTTCATGGGGGCGCACAATCTGGTGCGGGAAAAGGCCTGCGGCGCCTATGCCTCGGCGGTTGTGGTTCAGATCGACCGTCTGCTTAACGTCATGCTGGCCATCAAGGGAGATTCCAAGGCCATGACGTTCGGAAAGGGACCCGGTCCCGAGGGTAAAATCATCAGCGAAGGGACCACGAGAATGGAAAACGTGGTGAGCGAACGGATTGAAAAAGGGCTTCTTCGTCCCGAGGATTTTTACAACCATCCCGAAAAGCACATCATCACCGGCGCCATCGGATATGGAAACGGCCTTCCCTGGCAGACCGCCTTCAGGGCCTCGCCCGGGGACCGGATCGTGCTCGGCTCCGACGGCCTCTGGGATGTGGTGAGCGAATACGAGATTCTGAAAATGGCGAAGGAAACAAGTCCCTCCGGATTCCAAATGGCCCTCTTTGATCTCGCCTACGCCCGTAACAACGCGGAGGCTCCCTTTGTTATCCAGATGTCGCCTGATCATTCCATCCGCGCCGCCCCTCCCCGCGCGGCGGACAATATCACGGTGCAGGTGGTGACGGTGGGTGCGTAGCAGGTATGCGGAAGGGGTGGGATTTGAACCCACGATAGCCTTTCGACTATACCAGATTTCGAGTCTGGCGCCTTCAACCGCTCGGCCACCCTTCCCTGACAACTGCCGGCCGAGCCTAGAAAATTCGCCCAAAGATTGCAAAGATAAATTGCCACACCGCGGTCTATCATTTTCGTAAGCCAATTCCCCGCGGGGAACAAAATAATTTTAGTGAGCGAGGATCGGATTTATTCCGTCCGAGCGAACGGGGGGTAGGGTTCCCAAGCCGCGCCGCCGGTGGCGGATTAAGCGGCTTGGGAGCGGAATCAGTTTCCGCCCCCACCTCACTCGAACCGGTGGCGTTCGGCGGGGACCCCGGGCGCCAGCGGCAAAGCCCCCGATTTAATCAATGGAGTTTGTCCTTGATGAACCGGTCGATGGCGAGAATGTTGTCGTCGTAGAGGCCGGAAAAGCGGATGGCCAGTCCCCCCTTGCGCGGGCTTAAAAAGGAGCCCTTTTCCACGCGGGCCACCTCGCCCGCCACCACCACCGGCTTGGACATATCGGGGAGATAAACCGCCGCCTGCACTTTTTCCTGTTCCCTCACCTCCTTTTTTTTGACGGGGAGATACATCCCGCCGCAACTCAAGTTGACGGCGGTGGTTTTTACATTTTGCCCGTTCAGGAGGAGATCAACCTCCACATCGACATGGACGCGCCGGTAATTGCGGCGTTCGGGGCGGGTGAAGATATCTTGAGACATTATATTTGGGGCCCTTTCGGCCCGTTTGATGCTACTCGCGTTAATGTATTGCGGGCCTCAAACCCGCCTGCCAATCCGGCGGGCAGGTGGCCCCAAACCCCGCGCAAATCACCCGCCTCAGGCGGGATGATTTGCTTCTTTAAGCCTTATAAAATTTCAATCCGGCCTGTCAAACGGATAAAGTAACATCATGCGTCATGGCGACTCTTTGTTTTTCAACTCCTGAATCAACGCCTCAATCTCCCGCAACTGGACCTCTTTGTCGATCTGCGGATTGCTCCAGGTTGTCGCCATTTCCTTTATTTTTTCACGGACGGCACGGCGGTCCCCGCTCGGCAGGCTTAAGTAGCCGTCCACATCGCGGTCGATCCTGTTCATGATCGCCTCTTTTTGCGGGGGAGGCCACTCATCCGGCAGGGACCGTTCCACATAGGGCCGCATCTGGGGATAGGCGTACTTTAACCCCTGATCGAGAAGAAAAGCGGTGCGCGTCAGGAAAAGGTAACTGCCGCCGAACAGAATCCCGGCAAGCAAAAGCATGCCGACAAAGCAACCGAAGGTGAATGAACAACAACCGCAACCTTTTTTTTCGGAAGACACAACACCCCCTCATCCATTATTTCGGCACTTTTTCCCAATCTGCAAGAAATTTTTTCAGCCCTGCGTCCGTCAACGCATGTTTGGCCAACTGCCGGATGACCGCGAACGGGAGAGTCGACACATCGGCGCCGATGAGCGCCGCCTCCAGAAAATGAATGGGATTCCGGACGCTGGCGACGAGGATTTGTGTTTTGATGCCGTAGTTGGTATAGATGGTTTTGATCTGACGGATCAAATCCATCCCCACCTGGCCGATGTCATCCAGACGCCCGACAAACGGGCTGATATAGGTCGCCCCCGCCTTGGCCGCCAAAAGCGCCTGATTGGCCGAAAAACAGAGGGTGCAGTTGACCGGAATTCCCAGATCGCGGCACTTGCGAATCGCCTTTAAGCCCTCTTCGATCAGCGGAATTTTGACGACGACATTTTTGTGGATGCCGTGAAGTTTTTTGGACTCCTCCACAATCGAGTCGCATTTGAGCGTCACCGTCTCGAGCGAAATGGGGCCGTTGACCTCTGCAATAATATCCTTGATGACCTCCTCAAACCGTCGCCCCGTTTTGGCGACCAGTGACGGATTGGTGGTCACGCCGTCGATGGCCCCCATGGCGTTGGCCTCGCGAATTTCGCCGATATCGGCGCTGTCGATGAAGATTTTCATTTCTCCCTCCGATTAAAACATTCCCGATTGCAGTAATAACCCCCATTGGCCCGGAAGGCAACAGCGGACGTGTTGTACGTCCCGCAGGTTGGGCACGGATAAAGTTGCTCCCTCCCCTCGTCCAGGCGATTTTCTCTTTTTTGCGCCGGGGCAAACAGACGGGTGATATAGCGAAAAACGAAATAGATTAAAAGCAGGATGAAAAGGGCGCGTAAGAGATTCATGATTGGTGAATAGTGGATGGTGAATAGTGGATGGTGGAAGACAGATCCCCTGCCATTTCCCGAACCGTCCTTTTGTGTACGGGATGGATCCACTGAGGCGCGATTTCGCAGAGCGGCTCCAGAACAAACCGCCGGTTCTGAATCTCTGGATGGGGCACCCTAAGGGTGTTTGTGTGAAAGACCAAATCATCATAAAACAAGAGATCGAGATCGATAATCCGGGACTCCCATTTTTCGCGCCTCTCCCGCCCCATTTCTTTCTCGATGACCAAGAGCCGTGCAAGAAGAAGTTCGGGGGTTAATGTGGTGCTGATCTCGCAAACAGCATTGACATATGCCGGTACGGTGGAGTGGTCGACCCCGTCCGGCACCAGCGGATCGGTCGGGTAAAAAGAGGAACAGCAGGCAAGCGTGATCCCTTCGGTGTTCTCGAGCTTGCACAGGGCGCGATGGCACTGCTCGGCGGGATTGCCCAGATTGGAGCCAATGGCGATAAAGGCAATGTGCGGCACGACAATGGACTAAGACACATTGTCGATTGAAATCAAGAGGGAAAGCGTGGTACACCCAAGGCAAATTATGCCCCAAATAAATGATAACTATTTGAAACTCAAGGCGGGCTACCTTTTTCCCGAAATCGGCCGCCGGGTAAAGGCATTTCAGGAAAAAAATCCAAAAACTTCCCTGATCCGTCTCGGCATCGGCGACGTGGTCTTGGCCCTCCCCAAGGCGGTCATCCGCGCCTTTCACGAGGCGGTGGACGAAATGGCCGAGCCGCTCACCTTTCACGGCTACGGGCCGGAGCAGGGGTATCCGTTTTTGATCGAGGCCGTCATCGAGAATGATTTTAAGCCGCGCGGCGTGTCTCTGAAGCCAAATGAGATTTTTATCTCCGACGGCTCCAAGTGCGACACCGGAAACATCCAGGAAATTTTTTCCCTCAAAAACAAAGTCGCCGTCACCGACCCGGTCTATCCGGTTTATGTCGATACGAACGTGATGGCGGGGCGAACCCCCATCCTCCATATACCGGCGACCGCGGAAAATGATTTCGACCCCGATCCGCCGAAGAAAAAAGCGGACCTCATCTATCTCTGCTCCCCCAACAATCCCACGGGCCACGCGATGAGCCGGAGTTCGCTCAAAAAATGGGTCGATTACGCCAAAAAGAACCGCGCCGTCATCCTCTTCGACGCCGCCTACGAAGCATATATCACGGACAAGACAATCCCCCATTCCATTTACGAAATCGAGGGGGCAAAAGAGGTGGCCATCGAGTTTAGGAGCTTTTCAAAAACCGCGGGCTTCACCGGCACCCGTTGCGCCTACACCGTGATTCCGGAGGCATTGAAGGCCAGAGATAAAAAGGGAAAAGCGGTGGCGGTAAACCCTCTGTGGCACCGGCGCCAGACGACAAAGTTCAACGGCGTTTCGTACCCGGTGCAAAAAGCGGCCTCCGCCTGCTACACGCCGGAGGGAAAGCAGGAGGTCCGCGAGCTGGTCGATTTTTACATGGAAAGTGCGCGGCTGATCCGCGAGGGATTGATCTCGCTGGGGCTTGAGGCCTTTGGAGGGATCAACGCCCCCTACATCTGGCTTAAAACCCCCGGCAAAATGAATTCATGGGCCTTTTTTGAAAAATTGCTGAAGGAATGTCATGTCGTTGGAACACCGGGGGCCGGCTTTGGCCCCTCCGGCGAGGGCTATCTTCGCTTGAGCGCCTTTGGTTTCAAGGAAAAAATCGAAGAGGCGGTGGAACGGATAAAAACGCGGCTGAAAATTTAGCGCTTTTCTTTTTTCTTCAGCACTTTCCAAAAACAGAAAACGCACAGGCCCAGAATAATCGCCCACGAACCGGCCATGAAAATCAGGCCCTCGGAAGACAAATCGTTTATCGCCATCATGGACATCATAAAATCCGGTGCTCCCTTTTAAAAACGCGATTAACCATCCAAAGAATAGCGATCAACATGCCGGCCAGCACAATTCGGGCTGTAATCACATAGGGAAGGTTGGTCTCCGAAACCCCCTTGAACAGAAGGACATCCAGCCCGTTTTGGACAAACCAGGCGACAAGAAGGACAATCAGATAAACCGGCGTCACATACTTGAGGATATAATAGAAAATCCTCGGAATCCTGATATCGGCGCCGCTGACAATTTCTTCCCAGGCCTTTTTGGCGCCGAAAATCCAGAAAAAGACGATGATCTCGATCACGGCAAAGGCCACCACGCCAAAGGTGCCCGCCCAGAAATCGAATTCATCCAAAAAACCGTACTTGAGGAAAAAAATCACCGGCAGGCCGAAGGCAAGTAAGACAGCCCCGCAGGCCCATGCCGCCTTCTTCCGGCCGATCTGGAACTCTTCCTGCAAAAAAGCCATCAGCGGCTGGACAATGGCCACCGAACTGGTGAGGGCCGCCAAAAAAAGGAGAAAAAACCATATGCCGCCGAAGATCTGTCCCAGGGGCATTTTCTGGAAAATAATCGGCATCGCCTGAAAACCAAGGTCGAACGCCCCCCCTTTGGCGATGGCGGTTGTGGCGGCAATGCCGAAAAAGGCCACCGCCACCGGAATGGCGATGGAGCCGCCGCAGACCACTTCGGCAAATTCGTTGGTGACCGAGGTAGTGAGGCCGTTTAGTGCGATGTCTTCATCTTTTTTGACGTAGCTGGCAAAGGTCTGGATGGCGCCGAAGCCGAGCGACAGGGTGAAAAAAATCTGCCCCGCCGAGGCGAGCCAGATCTGGCTTTGGGTAAGCTTTGAGAAATCGGGATTCCACATGAAGCCGAAACCATGCAGAACGCTCATTTCGGGATGCGTCGGATCGGGGGTCCCGAGGGTGAACACGCGCACCACCATGGCAATGGCGAAAATAAAAAGGGTCGGCATCGCCCACTTGGCCAGCCATTCGATCCCCTTCACAATGCCGCGGGAGAGTATCTGGACGTTCACGAAGAGAATAAACAGATAAAAAAGAAGGGCCGGCACGATGGTTTTAAAGTGGGCGCTGGGATACCGCCCCTGATAACTGGCCAGAAATTCCCCCATCCCTTCATGGGTCATGATGCCGAAGTATTTTCCGGTCACCGAAAAAACGGCGTAGGCCAGCGTCCACGATTCGATGTAAACATAATAGATGGCCACCACCGTCGGGATAAAAATCCCCAGCGCCCCCAGATATTTTGAGACAGGATGTTTCCAGAGGACATGGAAGATGCCGGGGGTGGTGCCGCAGTGGTGTCGGCCGCCGATACGTCCCATGGCCCATTCGCACCACATAAGCGGGATGCCGAGCAAAAAGAGGGCGATGAAATAGGGGATCATGAAGGCCCCGCCGCCGTTTTGGGCGCACTGGACCGGAAAGCGGAGAAAATTGCCGAGGCCGATGGCGTTGCCGGCCACGGCCAGAATCAGGCCGACGCGTGTGGCCCAAACTTCACGGGGTTTTGATGGTGCTTTCATTCAATCGCGATTGTCCCGCTGGAGGGGCTCATGCCGTCCACATGAAACGCGCAATAATAGAAAAATACCGTCCCGGAGGCGGCCTCGGGAAGCGTCAGCAGGGCTGTTCCCCCGGAAGAGACCGTCACGTCAAAGTCACCCGTATCGTCAAAGGCATCCTCGGCGCTCTGGCTGGTGACGGTGTGCGGCGTATCATCATTGTTAATGACGGTGATGGTGGAACCGGAAGGAGCGGTCAAAGCGGGGGTGGCAAAAACATGTCCGGCCGAGATGGTCAGCGTGACCCCTTCCTCGTCATCCTCCTCCGACTCTTCCGAATCCGACGTTGAACCGCAGGAAACAGAAGAGAACGCAAGAACCAAAAGGGGGAGCCAAAATTGCGCGTGCTTTTTGATGTGGGGCATCCAAGTCTTTTAGCAAATCGAGAGGGATCTGTGAATTGATTTTTTTGACAATTCGACTATAATTACAGATTCGATGACTTATTCCAAAAAATTCCGGCAAATCGCGTTCGTTCTCTCCCTTTCCATCAGCCTCTATCTGCTGGTTTTTGGAATTCCATCGCAGATTGCCCGCCATTTTCGTCCCGATTCTGCGACCGCGGCCATGATTCCGCCTCCGGAGGCCGAAGGGGCAAACGAAACGGCTCCCTCCGCCGGCTTGAGCGATTTCATCCAGTTCAAGGCGAGCGGCGAGGCGCCGTTTCCGGCGGACGAGGCGGAAAAATCGCTGGTCGCCATAAAAGAGGAATTCGAGCGCCGCTTTGGCGTCCCGTTTGACGAGGCATGGGTGTCCGACTCCCGGCAGGATCGCGACCCGGTCCATTATTCGTTCCCTGTTCCCGAGGCGATCCGTGGAATGGTCGATTTCTGGATTCAGGTTTTCGGCCGGTACGACAAGGACCAGTATCTTTTCCACCACAAGGACAATGTGGCCATTGTCTACTCCGCCATCGACTTGTCCGGCCTCGACGATCTGACCTCCGGCCTCTCCCCCTCCATGGCCGGCGCGCTCAAAGACCAGTTTATCCTTGAAGAAAAAATGCGCCTCCGCAAAATGCTTTTGGGCCTCCCCCAAAAAATTTCCGGCGGCGCCAGCTTGACCCCCGAGGAAAAACGGATCGCCGATCTTTTTGCCCGCGAAGGCCCTTCCTCGCTTTCGGAGGCGGCCGATCCGGACAATATCGACACGCAATCGGGATTCAAAAACCGTTTTCTCCGGGCCATCCGGCTTTCCGGCCTCTACATGAAGGAGATGGAAAATATTTTTGCGCTGAAGGGACTCCCGGTGGAACTGACCCGCATCCCCTTTGTGGAGTCGGCCTTCAACATCAATGCCGTCTCGTCGGCCGAGGCGGTGGGGCTTTGGCAATTCATCTACCCCACCGGAAAGCGCTACCTGAAAATCGACTCGTGGGCGGACGAGCGGCTCGACCCCATTCTTTCCACCTACGCGGCGGCCCGGCATCTGGCCAATGAATACAAACTGCTCGGCTCCTGGCCGCTGACCGTAAATGCATATAACACGGGCCCCGGCCGCCTGCTTCGCGCCAGGGAAGAGTTGAAAACGGACGACATCGCGACGATCATCAAAAATTTCAAGGATCCGGGCTACCAGTTTTTTTCGCGCAACTATTATCCCGAATTTTTGGCGGCGCTTTATGTTTACGACAATCAGGAGACGTTTTTCGGCCCGATTGAAAAACTTCCTCCCCTGCAATATGAGCTCTTCATGCCGCAGGAGAGCATCAACCTGAAAATGCTTGCGGAGATGGTGGATGTCGATCCCGAGGTCTTAAGAAATTTAAACCCCGCCATCGCGGAGGATGTGTTGAACGGCGACTATTCGCTCCCCGCAGGCTACCTGGTAAAAATCCCGAAAAATTTCGGCCCCCTCTTTGCCCGCGCGGCGGCCCGATACTGGAGGCAGATCCAGACCGCCGAATGGCATGTCGTGCAGGAGGACGAAACAACCGCCTCGATTGCCGATTACTACCGGATACCGTTGGAGAGCCTGGAAGAGGCGAACAACCTGATTCCCGGCGAACCGATTTCTCCCGGAATGATCATCAAACTCCCCCGCGACAGTGGTGCGTCAACCGATACCGGTGTGGCGATGACGCCGGAGGAGGGTTCCCACCGAGCGCCGACCGAGCAGGGAGGAGAGAGCGAGGTGGGAGCGGAGATGAAAGAGGAGAATGGGATAGTTAATCAACTCTGAATAGATACGAATAGCAACAACCGGGCCGAAAGGGCCCCAAGCATAATGGACAAACAGCTTTCAAAATTTTTGGCCCGGCAGAAGCGGGCTGTTCAGACACACCCGGGAGCGCCGGCGCAATTGACCAAGGCGGCGGTGCTGGTTCTTCTTCTCCGCGAAAAGGGTGAGGATCATCTCCTTTTCACCAAACGGTCGCAGATCGTTTTGCATCACAAGGGGCAGATCTGTTTTCCGGGCGGCGCCTGCGATGAGGGAGACAGCGATTTGTGGGCCACGGCGATTCGTGAAACCCGGGAGGAGATCGGCCTCGAACCTTCGCTGGTTTCATCCGTCGGACGCTTGGGACAACTGGCGACGCCAAGCGGTTATCTGGTGACCCCGTTTGTCGGCAGGGTAAGTCAATCCTTCACCTTAAAACCCAGCCTCTCCGAGATTGCCGAGATTTTCACCGCTCCGGTCGGCCACTTCCTGAACCCCGAAAATTTTCGACATGTGAAAAAACAGCTCTATGGCATCGAATACGAAGATCCCACCTTCATCTATAAGAACCACGAAATCTGGGGGGCAACGGGGAGGATTCTGGTGGAGTTCCTCGAGGCGTGGCGTGTCTCATACAAATGACTTTGACATTTGACATTGTCCAGAGCATCTGCTGATACTCCTGCCCAATGCGAAAAACACTCATGACACTGTTAATGCTCGCCGTCCTCGCCGCCTGCGGCGGGCGGATGCCATCGGCCAAATCGGCCCATTCAATGACCGCGGGCTTTTTTAAAAGCTACGGCAAAAAATACAAAACCTCCATCATCGGCCAAAACCCGGTTCAAAAGGTCGAAATCAATGGCGTGTCCGAACAGGCCCGGAATCTTTCCGAAATCGACGCCTTCCTGCAGTTGGGAAACGGCCAGATGGCCCGCGTCCTTTTAACCGCCAAAAAAACCCCGCCGCTGGGGTGGGATATTCTGTCGTGGGAAATGCTGGAATTACGGTAGTGACAACAAACAAAAGGGGTCCCTTTGTCTTCGCAATTTTCGTAAGCCGCCCGGAGTTGGATTGTCTCGCCGACAGATGTCGCCGGCGGGAACGAAAATTACTTCGTCAAAAGGACCCCTTTTGTTTGTTGTATGTTTTGACCTGAATTTCACTCCCGTCAAAATTCACCTGAATCGCCCCGTCCCGGTCGGTTCGATACATTGGAATGTGGAGGCTTTCAAACCGCCGGACCACTTCGCGCGAGGGATGACGAAACCGGTTCCCGGCTCCGACCCCGACAGTAGCTACGCGCGGCAAGACCGCCTTTAAAAAATCCTCCGAACTTGATGTCCGGCTCCCGTGGTGGCCGACCTTCAGATAATCGGAGCGTAGGGGCGTCCGCCACGAAGTATTGGCGGACGCCCCTATCATCGATCGCAACAATTTAAATTCCCCCCACGATTCGAGGTCGCCCGTAAACAACGCCGTCCAGCCGCGCACCGTAAGACGAAGGACAACCGACCGGTTATTGTCTTTGGCGGTGATCTTGTCCTCCGGATCGGGCGAAAGGACCTCCCAGCGATCTTCCGCCGACAAAGAAAATTGCATCCCGCGACTCATTTCGACGATTTTGATCCCCTTTTCCCCGGCTGTTTCCAACAAATGCCGATAAGCCGGGTTGTCGTCCAAAACCCCGTTCCACCAGAGTTCGCCGACCCGGTAAGACTCCAGCACCTTTTGAAGACCCAGATAGTGGTCGGTGTCGGCATGCGTGACCACAACGGCATCCAGCCTTGGAATCCGTTCATACAGCAAAAAAGGGATCAATACATTTTCTCCCAGATCGAAAAAAGGGGATCCCCCGCCGTCAATCAGCACCCGTTTCGGTCCAGGCGATTCCACCAAAAGGGAATCCCCCTCCCCCACGTCGATCTGCGTGATCCGGAAACGATCGGCGCCGTACACCTGATGGAGCCTGAAACCCCCGTCAACGAGAAAAACAGCGGCAACGGCAAGGGCGGTAATTTTGCGAAATCGGGGCCGGACGCCGAGGACAAACGTAAAAAGGAGAAAAAAATAGAGCATCAGCTCCCAGCCGCGGGGCGGAAAAACAAGGAGAGGGGTTCCAAACAATGAATCGGCCTTTTGCAAAATCCGGAGGGCCGCGTCGATAAGCCGGGTGTCAAAAGCAAAAAGAAACGAGGCGGCTCCCGGCGCAAAAATTTCAAGGACAAGGGATACAAGGCCGATGGGCACAATCACCAGTTCAAAAAGGGGAACCGCCCAGAGGTTCATGATGAATGAATCGGGGGTCATGCGATGAAAATAATAAACAAGAATGGGGGTTAGCCCGATAAACACCGCCGCATTGATCAGAATCAATTCGCCGAACCAGGAGGTAATTTGCCTCAAAAGGTTTTTCTTTTTGTCATCCGGCTTTTGGGCAAAAAAATCCGACAAAACAGGCAAAATCAGCGCAAGACACAAGACGGCGCCAAACGACAGCTGGAATGAAAGATCAAAGAGGTCGGAAGGGCGCGTCAAAAGAATGATAAAGGCCGCCAAAAAGACGACGTTCAGGAGATCGCGCGAGCGGTTTAATATCATCGCGGCCAGATAGGCGACAATGGCGATATAGGCCCGCGTAATGGAAGGGTTCGGTTCACAAAAGAGAACATAGAGAGTCAGTGGAACCATCGTCGCCCCGGATGCGATTTTTCGCATGGGAAATGAGAGGAGGAGGCGGGGAAAAAGCCTTGCTGTCGCCATGAACAGATGAAAGATCAAAAAGGCCAGCGTGGCGAAGTGGAGGCCGGAGATGACCAGAAGGTGATTGATGCCGTGATTGCGAAACAAATTTTCGGTCTCGAAGTCGAGAAGCGACTCATCCCCCCAAAGGAGGGCGACGAGAATCCCCGCGGAACGCGTTCCCGCAAGGGAGACAAGATGTTCTTTTGTTTTTGTCTTGAGCGCATCCATTCTGTACTCCAGAGCCGAAAGACGGGCCGGCTGAGCCGGTTCAACCGGTTCAATCGCCGAGATATCTTTCGGGGTCCGGATGAAGCCTGTCGCTAAAATCCCCTTCCGGCGCAAATAACGGGCATAATTGAAGCCGCCGGGGTTTTTGTAAGAGACCGGCTCTTTAAGGCGGGTGTGAAAGCGAATCCAATCGCCCCGTCGGAACGGCATGGCAGTATCGATGAGTGTCAGAAGAACTTTTGCCTCGCGTCCGTCTTCGGCGCGTTTCTTGACCGTAAGTTTGGTTTTTTTCTCTGCAACTTCTACGCGTTTTGCCAAGAAGTTTGCGGACTGTTTGAAGGTCCATTCGGACCATTTGGTTGGCGCCTGCCCGCCAGCTTTTTGGAGGGGCCCTGCCGCCTTGGTCTTTTCTCCCGAGACATCGGGGTTTTCGACGATCACCCCTTCGTATTCGGCGGGCTTATCGGGGAGCGGGAGACTTTTTTTATTGGGGAGAATCCAATGATCCCAGGCAAGAATCCCGATGATGAGGAGGCAAAGGGGATAAAAAAGCGGCCTGCGCGCGATTTCGCGGGGGGCGTACACAGGTTACTTATTCTCAATCAGCCGCTCTTTTTCAACGATTCTTTTCAGTTCGAGATCGATCTGTTCAAAGAGGCGTTGGGTCGCCTCGTAGATTTTTTCGTAATTGGGGTTTCGGGTCTTGTTGGAGAGGATGACCGAGAGGCGTTCCTTCAGCCCTTTTAAAAACAGGCGGGCCTTGTCGCCGGGATACTGCTCGGCCATCCGGATAAAGGCGGTGACGTTCATGCCGTTTAAGACCAGCTGGCCGTCATCATCAAGGGAATACGAAAGGCCGTCGGCCTTTTCGTCGTATTTGCGCTTGAGAAGGCGCATAATCTTGGCGATGTAGGCATCCACCAGCGCCGAGAGATGCCCCAGCTCGCCGGTGGGGTCGAGTTCCTCGACGATGACTTCCCCTCCCGCTTTTCTTTTCCGCTTTTTTGAATTTTTGCGGATGTAATAGTTCCGAAACGCCTCCAGCTCGCCGGCCAGCTTTGACAAGGCAACAGGTTTCTGGTTTGCCGTCTGCTCGATAAGACCAGCCACATCGCGGCCGTTTAAGACGATGCGCCCGCCGGAGTAGTCCCATTTTCCGGGAGGGGGTTTGGGAAGAACGGGGGCGCGGGGAAGGTTGCGGTCGATCCGCGTCTGCGGAATTTCGGCCGGCTCGACCTTCTGGATGAGCCTGATTGGCTTAATGTCCACAGGTTGATTTTCGGTGAATTGCCGTAGATTGGCAACATCAAAAGGAGAGTCCCTTTGTCTTCGCAATTTTCGCAAGCCGCCCCGAGTTGGATTGTTTCGTCGGTGGATGTGGCTGGCGGGAGCGAAAATTGCTCCGTCAAAAGAACTCTCCTTTTGATTTGATTGACCGGCGCTACCGTTTCATCGCCGCGCCGAGTGCCTTGGAATAAATGGGAGAGAAGCTTTTGGTCTGCGGATCTTTGTCCAGCTCCTCCGCAAACCGGTCGAGATGCCGCTTTTGGTCGTCGGTTAAATTGAGGTTGGCGATATTGTGGCCGCGATAAAAAATGGCCTGGCGTTTTTTGTCGAAATGAAGGGAGACGACCTCTTTGTTGTCAACGAAGGTATAGGTCACTTTGTCATGGGTATAAAACATCTTGCCGTCATAAACCCCGTGCGGTTTGAACAATTTGTCAATGTTCGGAATTTCAACGTAGGGTCTCGGAGGAATTGGTGACTCCTGGGTCAACGACCCGTGGGTTTCAGACCCAGGGGTCACTGACCCATGTTGGGACCCCGCGGTAGGATGATTCCTTTTCGATTCTACAAGATGTTTATCCCTCATACCTCGACTCACCCCTTCTGTAACAACATGCAGATTTCGTGCCAACCAAACGAGTTTTGTTCATATTTTAACTAGCTGAAATTACTAATATTTTTACTTATGTCCCTTCCAAGCCCCAAAAAAAACCATTTTCAATATGATAACTTTATCGATTTGAGAGCTTACTAGTGTTTAAATATTGACGCTCCCACCCTGCTCGACTAGTTGTTTCCCCATGTCTCAAATAAAAAAACCGAACTTCTCATGTGGAACGCCGTTTCAGCAAAAGGTTTGGCGGCAACTGATGAAAATCCCGGCCGGCCAGGTTCGGAGTTACGCATGGGTGGCCAAAAAAATAGGCAAGCCCGAAGCGGTGCGGGCGGTGGGGCAGGCGGTGAAAAAAAATCCGTATCCGGTGGTGGTGCCATGCCACCGGGTCATTCGCGCCGACGGGTCGATCGGCGGATTTTCTTTGGGAGTAAAAAAGAAAAAGGAACTGCTGGCGCGGGAAGGAATTGAATGCAGAGGGAGCTCTGTGACGCGTGGCAGTCAGCGGAAGCGAGGTGAAAGGACAAAGCAATGAGTCATTGTTTACGCAACGATCAAAGCCAAAGTCGAGAAAAATTACCTGAATTGAGCGAGCTGACGCCAGCGGAACAGAGCTCCCTCTGCAGATTCATGCAACTGGCCCTTGTTGAGGCCCGAAAGGCCGCCGATGAGGGTGAAATTCCCATCGGCGCCGTCCTCGTTCACAAGAGTGAAATTGTTGCGAGGGCGCACAACGCGCGCGAGAAATCGAAAAATCCCCTCCACCATGCCGAAATGGCGGCGCTGGAAGAGGGGGGGAAACGGCTCGACAACTGGCGGCTTTCCGAGACGACCCTGTATGTCACCTTGGAACCCTGTCTCATGTGCCTGGGGGCGGTGTTACAGGCGCGGGTAGGAGGGCTGGTTTTTGGCTGTACCGACCCCAAACGGGCCTCCGCGCACCTTTTTCCATCCCTCTCCAACCAGAGTTCCATCACCGCAAACAATCATACCTTGCAAATTACCGGCGGAATTTTGGAAAATGAGTGCGCCGCCTTGCTGAAGGATTTTTTTGAGACCAAAAGGGAGAAAAAAGGATGATTTTCAAGTCGATCAATCCGACAAACGGTTCGCTCATCAACAAATACACTTCCATGTCCTCCAAAAAAGTTGCCGCGATTTTGGCCGGCGTGTCGGAGACTTTTCAGGAATGGCGAAAGACTTCATTTGCGGAGCGATCGGAAAAAATGAGGAAGACAGCCGGGATTCTCCGCTCCAAAAAAGAGGAATTTGCCCGGCTCATGACCTGTGAAATGGGAAAACCGATTGCGCAGGCGCGGACCGAGATTGAAAAATGCGCCTGGGGTTGCGATTTTTTTGCCGAAAACGCCGAAAAATTCCTCTCGCCCGAAATCGTCCCAACCGATGCGGCAAAAAGCTATGTTGCCTATACGCCCCTCGGCGTTGTTTTGGCGATCATGCCGTGGAATTTTCCTTTCTGGCAGGTTTTTCGATTCGCGGCTCCGGCGATTATGGCCGGAAACGCCGTCGTCCTCAAACATGCCTCCAATGTGTCCGGTTGCGCCCTCGCGATTGAGGGTATTTTCCGCGACGCCGGGTTTCCAAAGAATCTGTTTCGGACTCTTCTGATTGCCGCAAAAGACACGGGAAAAATCATCGATCATCCGGCGGTCTGCGCGGTGACGCTGACCGGCTCTACCCCGGCGGGACGCTCGGTTGCGGCCAAGGCGGGAGCGGCACTGAAAAAAACGGTCCTGGAACTGGGGGGAAGCGATCCGTATGTGATTTTGGCTGATGCCGACTTGAATCAGGCGCTTGAGACCTGCGTTTTTGCCAAACTGTTGAACACCGGGCAAAGTTGTGTGGCGGCCAAGCGGTTTATCGTGGTGGAATCGATCCGCAAAGAATTTGAAAAACGGCTGGGTGAAAAGATGTCCGGGAAAAAAATGGGGGACCCGTTTGACGAAGCGGTTTCGCTCGGCCCGCTCGCCCGTCCCGATTTAAGAGAAGAGCTCCATCGGCAAGTGGTAAAAAGCGTCAAAAAAGGGGCCAAACTTATTTTGGGAGGAAAAATTCCGGAAGGCAAAGGGGCTTTTTATCCTCCGACTATTCTGACGAAGGTAAAAAAGGGAATGCCGGCCTATGATGAAGAACTCTTCGGCCCGGTGGCTTCAATCATTTCCGTCAAAGATGAGAAGGAAGCAATCAGGGTTGCAAACGACACCCCTTTTGGCCTCGGCGCGGCGGTCTTTACAACCGACATCACAAAGGGAGAACATATTGCCACGGACGAATTGGAGGCGGGAAACTGTTTTGTGAACACCCATGTGAAGTCTGACCCCCGCCTCCCCTTCGGCGGGATCAAACAGTCGGGCTACGGGCGCGAACTCTCCAGCTTCGGCATTCGCGAGTTTGTGAATATCAAGACGGTCTACATTAAATAACGGCGCAAAAATTGCATTTTCTATGCCGCCTGCTTAAGGAGAATCTGATTAATGACCGTTTGATACCCCACCCCTCTTTTCCTTGCTTCTCCTCTAACCCACGAGAGTGCGAGAGGATGCAGGCGGATGGAAACCGCAAGGTATTTATCCCTGGATAACTTGGGCGGGCGGCCGCGGCTTTTCCGTTTTACGCCCAAAGTTCTTTCGATGGCTTTCCGGTATTTTTTCAACTCCTCGGAAGTTGCCCTTCGCGCCCGTTCAAACGGGAATTCTCTGTATCGTATCATAAATTTCCCTCTCTTTTCTGCTTGCGGGTCGCGCACTGATTACCCTGATTATTTCCGCGCGCTCTGTAAAGACAACAACCGCTAATCTTCCAGCGTCGGTATTGCCAATTAACCATTTTCTCTCTTCCGCAACAGAATGTTTTTTGTCATCGACAATCAAAGAAAGCGGGTCATCAAACGCTGTGATAGCCTCTGCAAAACTAAAACCATGTTTCTTTTCGTTTAGTTCCGCCTTTTTGGGATCCCAATCGAATCTCATTTTTAGTATATACCGTAAATAAATGAATGCAAGGCCAAAAACAGCCTCTCTGAACATGAGCAAATCTCGTGCCACCTGTGGCAATGAGATCGGATTCATTAAATTTCAAGGACTTATGAAACGGGAGGTTGGTGCAACCGTCCATTTTTGGGGCGCATTCGTCCGAAAATCGGACGGTTAGATCTACGGAATAGATTGTAGAGAGAGGTTTGACCCAGGGCAACGATTTCTTTGGAGGGATCGGCATTCTGAATTATGAGATAACAGGCGTAACGGGAAAAGAGCGTCACCTTGACCTCCCGTTGCCCTCCTTTGCCAATGCCGATCATTTCGGTGACGTCAACGAAATGATCCTCAATACGCTGACCACTGTTAAAACAGGCGGTACGGCATTGAGAGGAGGTCACGATATTCAAAAGAAAAGATGGGGTTGAAATCGTGCACCAAAGCGGATTATAGGAGAATCCCATGGACAGCCGCTTGCTCCAATTACTTCAAAAGTACGACGTACCGGGACCGCGGTATACAAGCTACCCCACCGTGCCGGCATGGACGAGCGATGTGGGGAAAGAAAACTATAAAAAAGCTCTGAGAGAGATAACGGGTGACGCCTGCGGGAGGGCTCCCGATCGAGCCGCAGTCGTGCTCCTTCACGACGAGGACGAGAGCGGGAGGACCCGCAGGCGGCAGGACCCGTTATCTCTCTACTTCCATCTCCCCTTCTGCGAATCGCTCTGCCATTTTTGCGGTTGTATGCAGGTGATCACCAAAGACCATGCCCGCTCCCGCGAATATGTGGATGTCCTTTTGACCGAGCTCGATCGGATCGGTGATCTTCTGCCCAAGGATACAAGGGAGGTCGTCCAGCTTCACTTCGGCGGCGGCACCCCCAATTTCCTTCAACCGGAAGAACTCAAAGAAATCGTCGATCGTGTCCGAAAACATTTTCATCTTTTGTCCGACGCCGAAATCGCAATCGAACTGCACCCGCGAACTTCGACAGAGGCCTTTTGCGAGATGCTGGCGGAACTCAAGTTCAACCGGATTTCCCTCGGTGTGCAGGATTTCGACCCAACCGTCCAAAAACTGATCCATCGCAATCAAACCTACGAAATGACGGAAGAGATGGTGACGCTTCTGCGGAAACTCGGTTTTCAGTCGTTCAACTTCGATCTGGTTTACGGCCTTCCGGGACAAACCATGAAGGGCTGGAAAGAGACGCTGAAAAAAGTCCTTTATCTCCACCCCGACCGTCTGGCGGTTTACAGCTATGCCCATGTCCCGTGGGTCCGCCCTGTTCAGCGGTCGTTCAAAGACTCCGATCTCCCGCCGCCAGAACTGAAACTTCAGCTCTTTGAAAAGGCCTACGAGACATTCACCCAAAACGGCTATCGCCACATCGGCATTGATCACTTCGCCCTGAAAGAGGATGAGTTGAGCCGGGCGCTGGATAACGAAACGATTCACCGGAATTTCATGGGATATTCAACAAGGGCCGATGCCCACCAGATCGGTTTTGGAGTCAGCAGTATTTCGTATGTCGGCGGGAACTATTTTCAGAACAAAAAGGAATTGAGGGCTTATTATGAATCGATAAGACAAGGTCAACTCGCGACATTTCGCGGTTTTTGCTTAAACCGCGACGACACCTTGCGGCGCGACTTGATCACCCGCATCATGTGCCGGGGCCGCGTGGATATTCCGGCCTTTGAAAAGGCATGGGACATCCGGTTTGCCGATTATTTTGCGGAAGATGTTTCACGGCTGAAAACTTTTGCCGACGACGGCCTGTTGGCGATCGACGAAAATAAAATTCGGGCGGTCAACGAAGGGACCCTCTTTTTAAGAAACATCGCCATGGCGTTCGACCGCTATCTGGAGGGAGTCCGGAGTCACGCAAAAACGCCGGTATTTTCGAGGACGGTATGAAAAACGGCGTCCTTCTCATCAATCTCGGCACCCCGGATGAACCGACGGTCCCGGCTGTCCGGAGATACCTCAAAGAGTTCCTGTCCGACCCCTATGTGATCGACATTAATCCTTTGGCGCGATGGCTTTTGGTGAACTGCATTATTGGCCCCTTTCGTTCCCCCAAATCGACTTTAGCCTACAAAAAAATATGGACCGACCGGGGCTCCCCGCTTTTGTTTCACACGATGGACCTGACAAAAAAGGTCGCCGAAAAATTGGGAAGCAACTTTGCTGTGGAAACAGCGATGCGTTATGGCAATCCAGGCCTTAAAACAGCGATTGCCAGACTGGTGGACGCCGGCGTTCATTCGATCAAGGTCTTTCCCCTCTATCCGCAGTATGCTCTTTCCTCCACCGAAACCTCCCTTCAGGAGGCAAGTCGGATATTGGGCGAACTCCGTTACGAAGGAATGCTCGACACCGTCGGTCCTTTCTATGGCCACGCCGGTTTTATTCGGGCCTTTGCGGAAACCGGCCGTCCGGTTTTGACCGATCTGAACCCTGATCATGTGGTCTTCAGTTTTCATGGTTTGCCCGAAAGACATATCAGAAAAGTTTCCCGCTGTCCGATGGATAATTCCTGCTGTGAAACGATTTCGGAGCATAATCGCCTCTGCTACCGGGCCCACTGCGTTCAGACGGCCAGAGCCATAGCACAAGAATCGGCATTATCCAAAGACCAATACACCATCTCTTTCCAATCGCGTCTTGGGAGGACACCGTGGATTAAACCCTATACCGATTTGATCCTCCCCGAACTGGCTCGACAGGGAAAAAAGAGAATCGCTGTTTTTTGTCCCTCGTTTGTGGCCGATTGTCTGGAAACACTGGAAGAGATCGCCATCCGCGGAAAGGAATCTTTTTTGGCTACGGGAGGGGAAAGGCTGGCATTGATCCCTTCTCTGAATAGCCATCCCTCATGGGTGGAGGCGATCTGCGAGATGATCACCTCACCTTCCACTCATGCACAAAATCCACCAGCGCCATGACATGGTCGACGGGTGTTTCGGGGAGAATTCCATGACCAAGATTGAAAATAAATCCGGGCCTTTTGCCAACCGCTTGAAGTATTTTTTTTGCCTCGCGACGGATGACCTCCGGCTTTGAAAACAGAATCACCGGATCGAGGTTTCCCATAATTCCCACTTTGCCTAAACGCCTGGCCGCGTCTTTGATATTCACCCGCCAGTCGACGCCGATAACACCCCCCCCCGCCTGCTTTTGCAGTTCCAGCAAAGTTCCGGTGCCGGTTCCAAAATGAATGACGGGGGTTCCCTTTTTAATCCCCAAAATGAGTTTTTTGGTATGGGGCAGGACATATTCCTTGTAATCCTCCGGCGACAAACACCCGACCCAGCTGTCAAACACCTGAAGGAGATCGGCCCCTGCAATCACCTGGGCGTTTAGAAAATCGGTGAGAACCATCACCAGTTTTTTCATCAGGGCCTTCCACGCGGACGGATTCTCCTTCATTAAAACTTTGGTCGGAATGTAGTTGCGCGAACCTTTCCCTTCGATGAGATAGGAAGCCATCGTAAACGGCGCGCCACAAAAGCTGATGAGAGGGATTTGAGGATGCAGGGCCTTGCGTGTCTTGCGGATCGCCTCGAGGACAAACCCAAGCGACTCGTGCGGGTCGACCGGCCTCAAGTTTTCAATCGACTGGATATCCCGCGCCGGCCGGCCGATGACCGGGCCTTCTTTGTCGCGATATTCCAGCGGAACCCCCATCGCCTCCAGCGGCAGGAGGATGTCGGAAAAAATAATCGCCGCATCCACTCCTAGCCGCTCTACTGCCGAAATTGTGACTTCGGCGGCCAGATCGGGATCTTTGCATAATTCCAGAAAACCGACCTTGCCGCGGACCATCTGATACTCCGCCATATACCGCCCCGCCTGCCGCATGAGCCAGATCGGAACGGTTTTGTTTTTTTCGCCCCGACAAGCACGAAGGATGGGCGAATCCGATGTTTGCGTGAACGGGTCCTGCCGCCTTCGGGTTTCCCGCTCTCGTCCTCGTCGTGAAGGAGCACGACTGCGGCTCGATCGGGAACCCTCCCTCGGCGTCACCCGTTCACGTACCTCACATACCGAAGCCCTTTTCTTTTTCCTCATGGCCAACATCCCCCCCTTCTTCGCCGCCAGTTCCACCAGTGCATCCAGTTTATTGGGGAACACCTCTTCATCAGGGAAAAATTGCAGATCAGAGAGCTTTTCGGAACAGACGGGACCGATGGAAAAAATGGCTGTCCGATAAAATCCGCGACGGAGTGCCGCTTCTATCCCCCTCTCTTGGGCGCGGCGGAGCATGTTATCCGCCTGATTGGCACTGGTAAAAAGGGCCAAATCCACCTCGCCGTTGCAAATCGCGTCAATCGCCCGGTTGAGCGGACCAAGATCGTCGGGAAGCGCCCATTGATAAACGGGCACTGGAATCACAGAGGCCCCCTCCTGTTCCAGCTCCTGTAAAAAGGCGGTGTTGGAGATTCCATACTCCAAAACACCGACCCGTCTTCCCTGAAGACAATTTTCCTCTTCGAGAATCGTTAAAATTTCCCGCCAGGTGTTGGGTTCCGGGGCGGTGGCAAAAATCGGGATGTTGTGCATTTTGCAAACGGCAGTCGGCTTGGGGCCACGGACAACGATTTTTGTTTTCGTGGCCAGAGTCCGAATAATCTGTGCTTGGGGATATTTTGTTTCAAGCGTGGAAATAAACGTCCGCGTCGCCACGCCGGTTAAAAGAATGAGAAGATCGATCCGCCCTGCCTCCAGCTCTTCAAAAAAATCAAACACCTTTGGATTTTCCGCGATCGGAACTTCCTTCATCGACGGAGCCACAAGGGCTGTTGCTCCCAGCCCTTCCAATTTCCGCTGGAGGACCAGACTCATCCGGCTTTCAAAGGCGACAACGGTGAGATTTTTTAATTCGTTGGTCATATGATTCTGTGTAGGGGCGTAATTTATTACGCCCAGAATTGAGGGCGCG
>JACPFC010000105.1 GCA_016183175.1 Deltaproteobacteria bacterium | reverse complement strand
TATTTCCTCGAGGGTTAAAACTTCGGCGCGCGGAAGAAGCTTGATTCCCTCGGGAGGCATGCAATAGACGCAACGAAAATTGCACCGATCGGTGAGGGAAATACGAAGATAGGTCAGATGACGCGCGTATGAATCATGAAGAACAGTCATCTCATTCCCCTTTCCAATTCATCTCCGCCTCAGGCGGAGAATCGGGAGGCCGTGCTGTTCTCAGCACAGCCCATCGGCCCCGCAAGGGGGCTCGAGGAATTTACAAAACAAGTTTAATCAAAAAATAATGCCGGGAGCCATGCGTCGCATCAGATCGAAACATGATTTCCATCAGGTCCCGATATCGACAAGAATCTCTCCCTCTTCCTCGCGAGCGGGAAAAACCCGGACTTCTTCTCCCGCCTCACTTCCTTTCCCCGTTTGCAGACAAAACTTATGGCCATGATAGGGACAAATGACCGTCTGGGCATCGCAAACCCCTTCAGCCAAAGGCCCTCTTCGGTGCGGACAGCGATTTTGAATGGCGTAAAGCCCCCCCGAGCGCGGCCGGAAAACGGCAATCTCATCCTTTTCCACGATGAAACAAAAACCCTGCCCCAACGGAATCTTTTCGATAAATCCCAGATTGATGGTTTTTTTATCCATTGTTCACCGCCTCCTGTAAAACCTGAACCAATTCCGGTCCTTCAAATTGATGCGGATAGGCCGGCAGTTCCGCCTCTTTCTTCCATGGGTCAACGTAGGTGGACGCCGCCTTTTGAATTTCTTGATCCAGCCGTTTGCAAATTCCCATTTCGTCCTCGATTAAAATCGCTTTCAGCCGATCGATCCCAATCCGCTCCGCAAAACCATAAGTCCGCTCCATATATTTGGCATGTTCGCGGTAATATTGGATGAACCGCCCGACTAATTTCAGGACCTCCTCATGCGTTTCGACGGTTGCCAGCAGATCCCCTTTGCGAACGGTGCCGCCGGCCGCTCCACCGATATAAATCTCCCATTTTCCCCCTTCAATGGCCACAACCCCCACATCCTTCACATACGCCTCGGAACAATTGCGGGGGCAACCGGCGGCCGCCATCTTGATTTTGTGCGGAGACTCTATTCCCTGAAACGCCCGCTCAATTTCCTGCGCCAGACGAATGGAATCTCCCAGGCCATAGCGGCAGAAGTCGGTTCCCACACAACTCTTCACCGTTCGCACCGCCTTGGTGTAGGCATGGCCGCTGGGAATTCCCAGATCTCTCCAGATGTGCGGCAAATCTTCCTTCTTCACCCCCAAAAGATCGATCCGCTGGCCGCCCGTGATCTTGACCATCGGGACGTTATATTTTTTGGCCACCGTGCCGATGCGGATCAATTCGTCGGCCGAAGTCACGCCGCCGTAAATCCGGGGGACGACCGAGAAGGTGCCGTCTCGTTGAATATTGGCGTGGACCCGGTCGTTGATGAAACGGGCATCGCGTTCATCTTTATATTCTTCGTTCCAGGTGGAGCGCAGTAGAGAAGCGAGCCCCACCTTGCTCACCGCATCCTCCTTCCCCCCAGCCAGTTCCTGAAATACGGTGCTCACCGACTTTAAATTTTTGGCCTTAATAGCGGCAATGAGCCGGGATTTTTCCAGGGGGACGCCGGGAACATAATAGTGTTCTTTTGGGTCAGACGATAAATCGTCGGCATAGGCGCGAATAAGTTGGAAAATAACATTTTTACAAGAGCCGCATCCCTGGCCTGCCTTTGTGCAGAGACCCACTTTGAGAACGCTGGTGCAGTTTTCCTTCCGGATTGCTTTCCTGATTTCTCCTTTGGTCACACCATTACAATTACAGATCTGCAAACCATCGGGCATCTGCAAGACATCCGTCAGGGATTTGCTCTCCTGCTGGCCAAATAAGAGTTCCGTTCTGTCTGGAGATACGGAATTCCCATCCTTTAAAACCTGGAGAAGATGATCATAGGCCTGGACCTGGCCCAATAAGATGGTGCCCACCAGTCTGTCCCCACGAATAATCAGTTTTTGATAAACACCCCGATTGGGTTCCCGATAGGTAACCACCTCATCTTTTTCACCGGCGGGATCTTTTTCCCCCATCGACACCAGTTCCACCCCCATCACTTTGAGCTTGGTGGCCATTTTCGAGCCGGTGTAAGCGGCCTGCGGATTCATCCCGGTGATCACATCGGCCAAGGTGCGCGCCTGCTCCCAGATCGGCTCAACCAGGCCATAGAGCTGACCCCGATGTTCCACACATTCCCCCACGGCGAAGATGTTTTCATCGTTTGTCCGCATCTGATCATTCGTCATGATTCCCCGCCCCACAGCCAACCCCGCCTCATTGGCTATTTCGACAATCGGACGAATGCCGGTTGAGACCACCACCATGTCGGTCGGCAACGTCGTTCCATCGTGGAAAACCAGGTGACTGATTTTGCCGTTTTTTTTCTCAATGCCCTTCACGATCTGTTGGCAGTAAACGGTGATCCCCATCGCCTCCATCGTCGATTTCAGAAGGCGCCCCCCTTCGTCATCCAACTGAACCGGCATCAGGTGGGGCGCCGCTTCAATCACGGTGACTAAAACCCCGTGGGTCAAGAGCCCCCGGGCCGCTTCCAGACCGAGAAGTCCCCCGCCGATAACCACGGCCTTCTGACAGTTGGCGGCGTAGTCGGCAATGCGGGCGCAATCATCCAGCGTGCGAAAGAGAAAGGTGCCGGGACCGCCGAACCCTTCAATTGGGGGGACAAAGGGGCGCGAACCGGTGGCGATGATGACGTCATCATACGGTTCAACAACTGTCTGTCTGTTGGCTGGCGATGGGTTGGAGGATGAGTAAGGACAATCGTTCCGCGTGAGAGGAACGCCGATGACCGTTTTCTTTTCGCGGTCGATCTTGATCACCTTAACGCCGGCATGAAGTTTGATCCCTTTCTCTTCGTACCAGGAGAGAGGGTTCATGAAGATATCAGTCGCCTTGTCGGTTCCGTTGAGGACGTTTGAGAGAAGAATCCGGTTATAGTTTCCATACGGTTCGGCCCCGAACATCGTAATCTGGAACATTTCGGGTGTGCGCTTGAGAATTTCTTCGACCACGCGCGCCCCGGCCATTCCGTTGCCGATCACCACCAGGTTTTTTTTGTTCATATTCTTTACCTCCTTTAGCCTCCCCCTTTGAAAAAGGGGGATTGAGGGGGATTTTGTCATAGTGGTTCGCGGGACAAATCCCCCCTGGCCCCCCTTTTTCAAAGGGGGGGGAATACTTAATCTCCAAATCTCAATTTCTCGACGCGCACGGCGCTCTGTTTGTAATTCGGTTCGCGTGAAATCGGATCGAACGCCGCAACCGTAAGGTTATTGGCGCAGGCCTCAATGTAATGAAACGGGACAAACAGATGCCCCGGCGGCACAATCGCCGTGATCCGCACCGCGATTTTTTCTATTGACCCTCTTTGAGAGGCCAGGCGCACAAAGTCGTGTTGTTTGAGTTTCAACTCCGCGGCATCCTGCGGATTCATTTCCACCCAGGCCTCGGGGGACATTTTTTCCAACAGATCGATTCGTCCCGTCTTTGTCCGCGTATGCCAGTGCTCGACGGTCCTGCCGGTATTCAACAGCAAGGGAAATTTTTTGTTCGGTTGCTCGGGCATCTCACAGCCATCCACCGCCCAAAGGGTCGCTTTGCCGTCGTTCGATGGAAAAAGAGAGTTAGTGTAGAGGCGGGCCCCTCCCCACTGAAGGCCTCCCTTCGCCTCAATTTCTTCATAAGTCATTGCGGAATAATCACAGAGCCGGCCCTGGGAGACCCTTTTCCATTCCTCAAAGGCATCGATCGGCCCGTTCCAGCCGGGAAAGAGAGTTGTATGGACCCCCAGCCTTTTGGCGATTTCCAAAAAAATCTGAAAGTCGGTCCTGGCCTCGCCGGGAGGCGCAACCCCCTTGTTGACCTTCGAAACCCGTCTTTCCGAATTGGTAAAAGTTCCCTCTTTTTCACCCCACATGGCGGCCGGCAAAACGAGATCGGCAAGAACCGTCGTCGGCGTGGGATGGAAACCGTCCTGGACGACCAGAAAATCGAGCCGCGAGATCGCATCTTTCAACAGGGGTTGGTTCGGGTAGGAGACAAAAGGGTTTGTCCCCAGAATCCAGAGGGCCCTGATTTCCCCCTGAATGATCGCCTCAATAATGTCGGGGTAGGCCTTTCCCCTCTGCGTGGGAATCAGATCAACCGGAACCCCCCAGATTCGGGCAACCTCTTCCCGATCGCGCGGATCTTCAAATTTCCGATATCCGGGAATGCTCGAAGTAAATCCGGCCTCGCGCGTCCCCATCGCGTTGCATTGGCCCGTAATGGAAAAAGGGGAGGCGCCGGGACGTCCGATATTTCCGGTAATCAACGCCAGATTGTTGATGGCATTGACCGTCTCGGTCCCCTGCGTTGAGTGATTGACCCCCATCGTCCAGGCGATGAAGGCGGCTTTCGCGTCGCCGTAGACGTGCGCGACTTTGGCGATCAACTCATTTGGGAGGCCCGTTTTTTCGGAAACAAAATCGAGGGAATATTTTTGCAGGTGTGCCTTTAGTTCGTCGAAGCCGGTTGTGTGCCGCTCAATATAGGCCCGATCGATCTTCCCGGCATCGATCAGAATCTTGGTGATCCCGTTGATGAGCGCCAGGTCGGAGCGCGGTTTGAGCGGGAGATAAATATCGGCCAGCATCGCCGTCTTGGAAACGCGGGGATCGGCCACAATGAGGCTCCGGTTTTGGTTCTTTTTCAGGTGTTGCCAGAGAATCGGGTGGTTGTCGGCGATATTTGCGCCGATCAAAAAAATACAATCGGCGACGGCAAGGTCGTCATAGCACCCCGGCGGGCCGTCGCTCCCAAAGGAACGTTTGTAACCGGAGACGGCGGTGGACATGCAGAGGGTGGTGTTGCCGTCGTAGTTGGTTGTCTTGAAACCGAGCTGAATCAGTTTTCCGAGCGTATAAAATTCTTCGGTGACAAACTGACCGGTGCTCAAAACGCCGAGGGATTGATTGCCGTAATTTCGTTGAATCCCCACAAAACGATCGACCAGGGTGGTGAGCGCGGTATCCCAGGACACGGGACGCAATTTTCCCCGGAATTTCAAAAGGGGGCGGACGGCCCTTCCTTTGGCATGGATAAATTCATGTTCCGAGAGCCCCTTGGGGCAGAGGGCCCCCTCGTTGACGGGATGATCGGGGTCTCCCCGGACGGCAACCGCTTTTCCATTTTTGACCCCGAGATACATCCCGCAACCGACCGAGCAATACCCACAGGTTGTTTTGATCCACCGGTCCGGGATTTTGGCCGCCGACATGTAACCGAATTCCGGGTCGATCCCATAGGCATACTTCTCCCGTGCTGTATCAAGGCCAAGAAATTTTAAAAATGGTTTCAACATATCCTAGATTGTAATTCCCCTTGAACCCTAAACCCTACATCCTAAACCCTACACCCTAAACCCTGCCCTAAAAATATCCCGCCGGTCTTTTTTTAGGCACCACCGTCACAAAGAAAAGATAACGGCCGACCATTTCACTCCCGGTCGCCAAAATCGCAAGTCCGGTCAGCCCGACGGCCAATGGCGCGATCTCCAAACTCTCCCCCAGCGCGAGGTTGACCAAAACGAGCGGGATGAGGAGGAGAGTCAAAAGCAAAACCCCCAGCCTCCATAAAAAGATCGTCCGGAATCGCCGGGTCAGCATCCGGGCCGACGCCTTCAGTTCCGGTTCCCCCTCGTTTAGGGAATGAAAAACTTTGACGGCAATTCCCCCCAATTGGACAAAGCCGGCCAAAAGCAAAATAGAGGTGAGAAAGAGGCCGGCCGTTTTGATTGTCGGCAAGACTTCATCCCATGCAAGAATCTGGCTCTTCAGGCTCCAGAAGAAAACGGCCAGCGCCAAAAGCGGCCCCAAAATAAAGGCGGTGGCCAGAAAGGCGACGGGGGTTCGCCAGCTGTCCCACGACGGCCGTGCGGGGACACGGTAGATCATGGCGGAGCAGTAGACGCCGGTCAGGCCGAAGAGCGCGACCAAAATTCCAAACAGACCGCGGACAGGAAAAACAAGAGGATAAATCTTCTGCCAGCCAAGAAGACTGTAGGCCATGGCCGACCCGGCAAAGAGCGAAAAGAAGAGGACCTCGCGCGAAAGCCAGGAGCGCCTCCACATCTTGAGCGCCCGGACGGCATGCAAGGGGCGCCCCAGATGAAAAAAAGAGGCATTGAGGGCCAGGAGAACGGTTCCCAGCATCGCCAGATGGGCGATGTTAAGAAACCGGCCGAAAAATTCCGGAAGACTTTTAAAATAGTTCAGCCATTCCAGAATCAGGAGACTTCCGAAACCCCCCACGGCGAGCTGGGTCAGAACCGTCAAAAGAACGAGGGAGTAATGCGGCTGTTCGGGCTGAAGGCGATAGTCGTCGATTCGCTTCAGATCGAAGCCGTTTTTTTTCGGCGGAGTGATCCGTGTTGTCGACCGGGTAATCGCGGCATCCGGAACACCGGGGGCATTGGCTTGGGAGATTGTCCATTCTTCGACGTTAAATCGTTCAATCTCCAAAGCCCCCGAAGGACAGGCCTCTACACAGGCGGGGTTTTGGCCCTGTTCGATTCGGCCGTGGCACATATCGCATTTGGTGACCATCCCTCTTTCTTTGTTAAACTGGGGGGCGCCGTAGGGACAATTCCAGGTGCAGTACTGGCAACCAATACACGCATCCTCTTTCATCCGGACAATGCCGGTTTTTTCATCTTTGGTGTAGGCATCAACCGGGCAACCGGTAAGACAGGAGGGATCGAGGCAGTGGTTGCAGGCCATCGAAATATAGAAACGCTTCGTTTGGGGAAATTCTCCCCCCTCGATCTCGCCCACCTGACGCCACTTGACCGCCGGCGGATTGTTGTTTTGTTCGTGGCAAGCCACTTCGCAACATTTGCACCCGATGCATTTGGTGGCATCGAAGTGAAAACGATAATTTTCGCCGGGCTTAAGAGGGATAAGAGGCTCATCAGCCATGGGATCCCTCCGTTCCCGGAACCATCTGATGGTTTATCCGTCGGATCACGCCATGCATCCAGGCGAGATCGAGCGCAATCAGCAGGGCAAAAAAGATCCAGCAACTGCCCCAGAGGCCCGTGGTTTTTAAAAGCAGACCGAAGATCAGCGGCAGAAAAAACCCCCCCAGTCCGCCGATGACCGAAACAAGGCCTCCCACGACCCCCACTTCATCGGGAAAATAGGCGGGAATATGTTTGTAGACCGCCGCCATTCCGACTCCCAACAGCAGGCCGAGCAGAAAAACCAGAAAGGTAAAGAAGACCGTATCGAGAGAGGGAATGGTCAAGAGAAGGGCGATGAGGAATGTGCCGGAAAAAATGCCGTACATCACGCTGCGGGCCCCGCACTTGTCGGAGATGAAACCTCCCAACGGGCGTATGAGCCCTGCCGAAAGGCTGAATGCGGCGGCCAGCCATCCCGCTGTTTGAAGAGAAAAGCGGTAGTTGTTGACGTAATAAGGAATCAGCCACTGGGCGAATCCCACAAAACCGCCGAAGAGGCAGAAGTAATAAAGGCCGAACCGCCAGACGCGGATGTTTTTTAGAGGCAGAAGGCGTTCCCGGATCGATTTTTCGCGCTGTATTTTTTTTGGATGCGTGAAAACAAAAAAAACCATCGCCGTCAAAAGCAGAGCCGCGGCATAGAGACGGGGGAGGTTCCTCCATCCTTCGAGATGCGCCCCATTGTTGGTGAGATAAGCCAGAAGAGAAGGGGCGCCGATGCCGGTCAAGGCGGCCCCGATATTTCCGGCGCCAAAAATTCCGAGCGCCGTCCCCTGTTTTTCTTTTGGAAACCAGACCGAGGTGTAGGCAATCCCCACGGCAAAAGAGGCGCCGCTGATTCCAAACAGAAGCCCGGCGAGAATAAAACCGGCAAATGAATCGACCCGGCTTAAAAAAAACATCGCAACGGCCGAGACGAGCAGAAGGGAAGTGAAAACAGCCCGCCCTCCATGGTGATCGGTCAGGACGCCGATGGGGAGACGGGCCAGTGAACCGGTCAAGACGGGAATCGCCACAAGCCATCCGATTTGCACCTGATCCCACGGATAAATTCCATTCTTGACGAGGAAGGTGACCAGAACTCCGTTGATCACCCACGAGGCAAAGCAGACGGTGAATGCCAGGGTGTTCATGCCGAGAACGACCATTCCTGTGGACGATGAATTGACACTATCGGAATAACGCATCGTGTTAATTGACAGCAAATTTCATGCCACGGCGCGTCAAATAGAATATATATTAATTACAATTAGTTATGTTTAATAGAGAGGGAGTGAGGGGGTTCTTTTTTGCCTAAGAAAAGGATAAATGACTAATTATTAAGCAGTTCATTGATCATTATTTGGATTTCTAATCCACCAGGTTGGCCATTTCGGTCAGGCGAGGGAGATCGAGGAGGGTGATTTCGCGTCCGCTGACGGTAATGAGGTTGTCCTGCCTGAATTCGCTGATCAGCCGGATAACCGACTCCTGCGTGGTCCCCACCAGTTCGGCGATCTCTTCGCGGGTCAGCGAGATATTGAGTTTGATGCCGTTTTTAGCTTTTTCCCCGTACCGGTTTTTAAAAACCAGAAAGAGTTCCGCCAGCCGTTCGCGGATGTTTTTGTGAACCATGTTGGCGATCTGCCGTTCGGCGTGCCCCAGGTCGGTGGCAAGGAGGGTCATGGCGTGGAAGGCGGTGGCGGGATGCGTTTCCAGCACATGAAAAAAGGTTTTTTTGTCCATGAAACAGATGGTGGCCTCCTCCAGCGTTTCGGCCGACGAGGTGTAGGGCTGGCCCGCCAGAAGGCAACGGTAGCCCATGATATCCCCCGGCCCGGCCAGCCGGACAATCTGCTGGTGGCCGTCGGCATCCATTTTATAAATTTTCACCTTTCCTCCGCTTACGCAATAGAGGCCGTAGGGCTGGTTTCCCTCGTAGAAAATGACCTGGTGCGGCCGGTAGTGATTGGTGGTTTTTGCCGAGTCGATCTCCTGAAGATGGTCGGATGAAAGGTCGCAAAAGACGCTTTTCCCCCGCGTGGAACAGGTCTTGCAATGCAGAGGGGTGGTTTTTACAGGCATGATGCCCCATTTAAGACAGATGCCGCCTGTCCGTCAAGAAGTCTGTCGGCGGAAGGATATCCCCTCATGATGCAAATCAGCTTTAGAACTGACGAGCCTCATTTTTCTTCAAGAAGGGGTCTAATAAAAAGAGAATAGGAGGGTTCCCACCGAGCGCCGACCGAATAGGGAGGATAAAGCGAGGTGGGAGCGGAGTTGACAAGGACAATGAAGTAACTTGGTCAACTCTTAGGCAGAAAAAAAGAATATATGACTTTAGCCCATTGTTGCCAGCCGGGCCCCAGGGAAGAAAAGCGGTACAACCGCCTCCGTGATGCTCTGGAGTCGTTGAGCCGCGAGGGAAATCCGGTTCACTACCGGAAGGGGCAGGTGATTTTTTACGAGGGGCACCACCCCTGCGGTTTTTATCTTCTCCGGCAGGGGAAGGTCAGCCTGAAGGAATCGAGGACCTCGGGGGGGGCGAAGATGCACCCGACCGAGGACAAACTTTTGGGGTTGATGCATCTTCTTTCCGATACCCCCTATTGTTCCACCTGCACCGCGGAGGACGATGTCGATATCGTCTTCATCCCGAAGACGACGGTCTCGCGGTGCCTGGACGAGAAATAGCCCGGAAAGGAGTCAGCCATGAAAATTTCCGTTCCCTTCGCCCGGTTCGGCACCCTGACCGCCGGCGAGGAAAATACGAAAGTGAGTCTTGTTTACCTGAAAATCCTCACGGCCCTGTTTGTCTCCTTTTTCGGTGGCAGGCCGCATGTGGGGGCGGTCACCGCGGTTCTGAAGCCGAATTTGCGGGAATACGCAAAAACGGTGAAACTGCCGGGGCACCACGACGACGTGGTCACGCGCAAGGCCGTTTCGATTTTGTCCCAAAAAATCCCCGGCCCGATTGTCACCCTGGCCGGGATTCACTACGACAACGCCACCCGCCCGCAGATCCGCGCCATCGTCAAAAACAGCGAAAAATTGAGCCGTTCCCTCCTTGCGGTTCTGCAAAAAAGGTAATGCCTCTTTAAGCCCCTCTTTTTTGATCTTTGCCGCCGGTTGAATGCAGGCCCGCCGCCGGAATTAACCGAGCAGGAATTTACCGATCAAAGCCTCCGAATCTTGAACGAAGGAGTCAAAAACCATTACTCGAAGGAATATGTGACCGATCAGCTTTTTCATCTGGCTTACAAGAATCAAAACATGGCCAAGGAACTGGGATTTCCGCTGGATCACCCGACGATCAAGAAGCAGGTTGTTGAGAAGTGGTACAATGGAAGGCCGTCGAACGGGCCCGATCCGAAGCCGGGCCCCGCAGGTGAATTTGAGATCATTGTTCACGATGAAGGGGGACGGGACGGTCCCCTTTACGGTGGCACGGCGACGGTGCGGCTCAACGATGGCAAGGAAGCGATCACGGTACCGGCCAGTAGCTGGTCAGATCCCAAAAATCCGAATCTTGGAATTAAGGAAGGGACTTATATAGCCGTATACAAAATCGATGGTCATGGGCAAAAGAGACCTCCGGAACAAAGAAAACCGGGGGTGCGTTTGCGGGATGGTGCACCGATTGACACTATTGCCCCCAATCCAAATCAGGGTAATCAATCTTTTGCGTTGGGTGTTAATTTCCATTGCGGTTCAAGGCGACCCGCAGAACGCGGTTCTGACGGTTGCCAGGTTGTCCAGCCAGATTTTTGTGGCGATGTGTGGGGGACGAACTGTTACATGATACGGAAGGCACTGTAACTGTTGAACGGAAATAAGCATGCCGCGAAAAATAATAGTCGTTGTCATTTTAGTGTTGGTAATTTTGTCTTGGGTTGGCTTTCAATACAAACAAAAAAACCTGTGCAGGGGTAAATATGCCACGCTGGAATGTCTCAAAAAAAATCTTGATCGGGTTTACCTTGATGACGTTAAACACGGTACTGAAAATTTCGCTATTCTAGGGATTGCTGAAAAAGAAGCTTTAGAGTGTCGGTCTATCCGGAAAACAGCGGATTATCTGGAATTGGCTAAGTCGCCAACAAGCATTGTAGAATTTAGAGAAGGCTTCGACGAGGCAATAGAAGATCTTTTTCTCGAAAACAGCCGCTGTTTTTTAGAAGCCTACCTGCTTCTTGATCCTCCATCGCGTGAAGCGTTGACCCAATACATTGTGACGAGAAATATTGTGGATATTGTCCGCCAAGAAGCCTCCAAATACGCCGACGATCCGCGTTTCAAGGATTTTGTACAAGCCATTCTGAACACGAATTAATCTTTTAATTTTTTTTCTTTCTTCCTTCTCTCTCCACAGTCTCCTCAATCTCCCGCAGGGCAAACGGCTTGCCGATAACCTCGAATCCTTCATTATGGGCCTGTTTTGCGGGCAGACCATCTTTGTTCCTGGTAAACAGCACAAGGGAAACATCGGGATCGATTTTTTCCCGAATCAACCCTCCGATTTTAAGGGCGGAAAGGTCAGGCAATTCTTCATCCAGAAAGATCAGGTCGAATTTGTATTTTTGGACCAGCTCAACAGCCACCTCCCCGCTTGAGGCGGCGGTGACGCGGCAATCCGGGGCGGTGAGGTAGTCTTTGAGAAGGGTCCGGATGGGTTCGCTGGGGTCCACGATCAGAATATTCATAAAGGCGCTGTTTATATAATGCTCGCATTTTGGAAGCAACTAAAAATGATCGCATTATGCGAGCATGCGGAAAACAATTCATTCCCGGATGGGCGACCTGGTTCGCCGGAAAATCGTCGAAATAAGAAGCAGGGCGGGGTTCACCCAGCGTGATCTAGCCAAAAAGCTCGGGCGCGAACATTCTTTTGTCGCCCGGATTGAACAAGGGGAAAGGCGTGTCGATATTGTCGAGCTTTATCTTATCTGCAAGGCCTGCAAAGCGTCTCCGGAAAAAATGATTTTAAATCTCCTTGGAAAATTCAAGCGCTGAAAAAGGGAAAGATGCAAACCGCCTGGGCCGTTTTTTTATCGGGGTTTTCGGATGGCCCAGGCGACGAGTAGGCCTTGACGCGGCAAGGCGTTCATTGTACAATGTTTTGTACAAAAAGGAGGAAGGCGATGGAGGCTATCTCTTACAGTCATGCCCGGGCCAAACTGGCCAAAACCATGGAGCGCGTTTGCCGCAATCGGACTCCGGTTGTGATTACGCGTCAGAGAGGGGAGGCAACGGTTCTTCTGTCCCTTGAGGATTACGAGGCGCTGGAGGAAACCTCCTGCCTTTTAAGGAGCCCAAAAAACGCCAGAAGACTTCTCGAGAGTATCGCCCAGCTTGAAGCAGGCCGCGGCAAAAGGAAAAAAATAACCCTCCTATGAATCTTGTTTTTTCCGAGACCGCCTGGGAGGATTATCTCTACTGGCAAAAAAACGACAAGGCCATGCTCAAAAGAATCCACCAGTTGATCCAGGACATTGTCAGAAGCCCCTTTGAGGGGATTGGAAAGCCCGAGCCCCTCAAGCATGCCCTTGCCGGTTACTGGTCCCGCCGGATCGACGGTGAGCACCGCTTTGTTTACAAGGTGGCGGATCAAGGCCTGCTGATTGCCCAATTACGCTATCATTATTGATCGGCCTTTTTTCTCGTCTTATTCTTGTGTCTCGGCGTCCATTCTGCTAGGGTGCCAGAAAACAGGGGTGCGCCATGGACGACATCAAAAAAATTTTTGAAAGACAGAGGGCAAACCGGTGGAACATCGCCAGGACATCCGCCAGGGAGCGGATCGCCAAACTGAAAAAAATCCGCGAGGCCGTCTGGGCCAACCGCGGCGAAATCCACCGCGTCATTTACGAGGATTATAAAAAAAACCCGGCCGAAACCGACATCACCGAGATTTACCCCACCATCTCCGAAATCAACCATACAATCAAACATCTCTCCCGCTGGATGAAGCCGCACCGGGTGAAGACCCCGCTTGTCCTCTTTGGAACCAAAAGCGAGGTGCGCTACGAACCAAAAGGGTTGATTCTGCTCCTGTCCCCCTGGAACTACCCGTTTAATCTTTTCATGGTGCCGCTGGTCACGGCGGTTTCGGCCGGCAACTGCGTCATGGCCAAGGCCTCCACAAAGGTTCCGCATACGGCCGCATTTCTCAAAAAATTCATCGCCGGTCTTTTTGAAGAAAACGAGGCGATGGTGGTGGAGGGGGACCATGCGATCGCCGACGCCCTTTTGGAACTCCCCTTCGATCATATCTTTTTTACGGGGAGCACCCCCATCGGCAAAAAGATCATGAAATACGCGGCCGAACATCTGGCGCCGGTGACGCTGGAACTGGGGGGAAAATCCCCGGTTATCGTTGATCAGTCGGCTCATATTCGCCGTTCCGCCGAGCGGGTCATGTGGGGGAAATTCATCAACGCGGGGCAAACGTGCGTAGCGCCCGATTACCTCCTTATCCACGAAAGCCGGGAAAAGGAATTTATCGAAGAGGCCCGCGCGGTTTTGGCGAGGCGCTATGGAGAAACGGAGGCCCATAGGGAGGCCTCTCCGGAATATTGCCGTCTGGTCAGCGAGGGGCATCTGAAGGGGTTGAAAAAAATCCTCGATGACTCGGTGCAGGCGGGAGCGACGATTGCCTGCGGCGGAAAATTCAACCCCGCCGAGCGTTTTTTGTCTCCTACCCTGTTGACGAAAGTGAAAAACGATTCCCCTGTCATGAAAGAGGAAATTTTCGGGCCGATTCTCCCGATTTTGACCTTTCGATCATTGGACGAGGCGTTTGCCATCATCCGGTCGCGCGAAAAACCGCTGGCCCTCTATGTCTTTTCGCGCGACAGGGGGGTCATCGAGGAGATTCTCAAAAACACGACCGCCGGCGGCACCTGCGTCAACAGCACGGTGATCCATCTCGGCAACAACCACCTGCCGTTCGGCGGCGTGGGGGCGAGCGGGATGGGGAACTACCATGGCTTTTACGGATTCCGGAACCTCTCCCACGAAAGGGCGGTGTTAAGACAGGGGCCGATCGACATGCTGAAGAATTTTTATCCCCCCTACACGAAAAAGGTCAAAAGGCTCATCGAGGTCGCCACGAAATATCTGGTGTAAACAAAAATTATGCCCATGCAGACCGTTTCCGTTGATTTTCGTCAGGCAAGCCTGTCGTTGCAGGAACACCTGGACCGGCTTCGAGAGGATATCTCCGCCCTCCACTTGAGTTCGATCGGGCTGTTTCACAGCCTGAAACAAAAGCTGTTAAGTTCGTGGAAAAACCGGGAACGGGTCATCAGGGAATACAAGCTCTCCCTTAAGACCATGCCCAAGGAGCTAAAAAGGCGCGGTTTTGTCTCCAGGCTATCGAGAGACCTCGAAGATTTTGAGGTGGATATGAGGCGCTATCTCTTCGAGGTCAGGGAATCGTCCTTTCAGGATTTTCGGAAATCTTTTCACCGCAGAATCGACGAAATGGCCGACCGTGTGGCCGGTCTGGAAAGGCATCCGCTTGTCCAGAAGTTCTTGAGGGGCGAAGCGGTTCTGGCCAGCCGGAAAAACATCCAATGGGGGCGAAAGCTCGCCCATGCATTCAACGGAATTTTTTTCATCTACCTGCTCGTTTATTCCAACTGGCCGGAAACGGTCGTTTGGGGTCTGACCGGAGGGTTCATTGTATGGGCCCTTTCGCTGGAAACGGCCCGGCATATCAACCCCGGGATTAACCGGTGGGTTTGCCGCTGGTTTGGGCCGATCATGCGGGAGCGGGAGAAGACAAACATCAATTCGGCCATCTTTTACATTGTTTCAATGGCGGTTGTTTATTTCACTTGTCCGATCGAGGTAAGCCAGTTGACCATGCTTTTTATCGGCATTGGAGACCCGGTGGCCGGAATTGTGGGGGTCATTTGGGGTAAAACAAAAATCACCTCCCATGTGAGCGTGGAAGGCTCTCTGGCCTGCTTTGCCGCCTGCGCCGGGCTGGCGGCCCTCTGCGCGGGATTTCTCTTTCCGAAAACCCTCCCTCTTTTACCTCTTATTTTCTTTTCATTGTTGGGCGGTGTTATCGGAGCCGTTGCCGAGGCCTCTTTTAAAAGACTCGACGATAATCTTGTGATGCCTCTCCTGTCCGCCCCCGCGCTGTGGGGTTTGATGAAACTTTTTTCCCTTCGATGAATTTCAACAGGGGTCTTCGGCAAAGGCCTTGTCTTTGTCCTCCGATAGTGGTAAACACGCCCCACAAAACAAAAGGCGCTCCCCCTCCCTTTGCCTCTCCCCAAGAGGGAGAGGTAGGCTAAGGTACAAGAGAGATTTATTCTATGAAACTCCTCCTCATCAACCCCAAATTCCCCGAAAGTTTCTGGAGCTTTGCCTGGGCGATGGACGCGGTGGTGCGCGACAAGAAGGCGGTCAACTCGCCTCTGGGGCTGGCCACTCTTGCGGGCCTGACGCCAAAAGATTGGGAAATCGCCATCATCGATGAAAATGTGGAGCCGATCGACTGGTCCGCCGAGGCCGACGTCATCGGCGTCTGCGGGATGGGGGTGCAGGCCCCGCGGCAAAAGGAAATTCTCGATCATTTTCGGCGACGCGGAATTTACACGGTGGCCGGAGGATCCTACGCGTCGCTTTGCCCGGAGGAATATGAGGGGCTGGTCGATACCGTGATTTCCGGAGAGGCGGAGAATATCTGGCCGAAATTTTGCGCCGATCTTTCTGCGGGGCGTCCGGAAAGGCTCTATCGCGAAACGGAAACGGTTGATATCACCACGTCGCCCCCGCCGCGGTTCGATCTCTTAAAGCTCCATCACTACCAGAAGGTCTCGCTTCAGTTTTCCCGCGGATGCCCTTTCCAGTGCGAGTTTTGCGACATCATCGTGATGTTCGGCCGGAGGCCGCGGACCAAAACAACGGAGCAAGTGGGACGGGAACTCGATCTCCTGCGGGAACAGGGGGTCACCAGCGTTTTCTTTGTGGATGACAACCTTATCGGAAACCGCGCGCTAGCCAGGGAACTTCTCCGGTATCTGGTGGAATATCAGAAGAGGCACCGCTATCGTTTCAGCTTCGGCACCGAGGCATCGATCAATATGGTGGAAGACACCGAACTGATGGATCTTTTCCGAAAGGCCAACTTCGAGTGGGTTTTTATCGGCATCGAAAGCCCCAGCGCCGAGAGCCTGAAAGAGACAAAAAAATCGCAGAACTTGAGGGGGGATTTGCTCACCTCGATTCGCGCCATCTATTCGTACGGCATCGACATCTTTGCCGGATTCATCGTCGGTTTCGATTCCGACGACAAAACCATTTTCGACCGGCAGTACGAGTTTATCGTCCAGTCGGGAATCGCCGTGGCGATGGTGGGGCTTTTGTACGCCGCTCCAAAGACGCCGTTGCATAAGCGTCTTCACGAGGCGGGGCGTCTCCGTTCCATCAACACATCGGACAATACCGGGCCGTCAACCAATGTGATCCCGCTCCGGATGACCTATGAAGAGCTGGTGGAGGGGCATCGAAAACTCTATGAAAGGCTTCTGGCCGATCGCGTTTCGTACGAGCGGATGGTCCACAAACTTCACTGGATGAAAAATCCGCTCACTTCGCCGCATTTCAGCCTGCGTCAAAAACTGGGTTATGCCTCGCGTCTTTTCTGGCGCGGCATTGTTCCCGGAGGGATGGGGCGCATCTACTATTTCATGAAATCGCTTGTTTCGGTTCTCCACCGCCCCGCTTTAATCGCGGTGGTGATGACCGATTGGATTGCGATTCTTTCTCTCAAATCCTTTTGGGATCGTTCCCTCGATCGGTCGGTATCGCGGACGGAGACGGTTCTTTCGTTGCTTCAGAAAAGGGTGATCAGCCGGATGAGGGAGGCATGGCAGGGGGGGCTTGTTGCTCTTCGTCTCAATATTTTCAAGGATCGTCCGCATGTCTGGATCGACCTGAAGGAATCGTTCGACGTGAAGGTCTCGCAGGTGCTGGGCCGGATTATCCGCCGGACGCTCAAGCGCCATCGGGAGGCGGTGGTCATCGACTGCAGAGCCGTTCAACCCTCAAGCTGGATGTCGCTGGAGGTTCTTCTTCAAAAATTAAGGCACTGTCGCAATCAAATTCACATCCGCCTCACCGACGAGCTCTATCAAAAACTGGGCAAAAGCCTTGAACTGTTTCATTACACCCTGATCCCGGTCGAGGCATGAAATTTTCCGCCTTTTTGGCCTTTTTCCTGCTGTCGATCGCCGTTGTTTGCGGGGGGCAACCCGCCTTGGGGGGCCGCCCCGCCCCGGGGGCGGCGAATGCCGAAACGATTCCTCCGCAGGTCGCCGGCGCCTTTTATCCCGCCGACAAAACCGAACTCCGCAAAACAGTCGATTCATTGATCAACGAGGCGCCCGACGCCTCTTTTCAGGGGGAATTGATCGCGGCCCTCGCGCCGCATGCCGGTTACGCCTGGTCGGGAAAGACCGCCGCCCGCGTCTACCATCTCCTCAAGGGGCGCCGGTACGACACGGTGATTGTTCTGGCCACCGGCCACCGCGTCTTCGTCAAAGGGGGGGCAACGGTTTCCGCCGGCTCTTTTTCGACCCCGCTGGGAGAGGTGCCGATCGATGAGGCGGCGGTTAAAAAGATGATGGCATCAACCCCCCGAGTGCAAAATCTTCCCGATGCCTACAAGGGGGAACATTCGGTCGAAGTCCAGCTTCCCTTTCTTCAGACTGTTTTGGGAAATTTCAAGGTGGTTCCCCTTCTGATGAACAATGTCGATCTCAAGGCCGCCTCTCAAATCGGCAAGGCGCTGTCCCAACTCATTCAATCGGGCGGAACTCTTTTGATTGTTTCTTCCGATCTCTCCCATTACCCGGACAAGGAAACGGCAAGGATTGTCGATGAAACGTCCCTTCTGGCCCTTCAACGGTCTTACGACGATCCGGAATATTTTTGGCGGACCAATCGTTTGCTGATGGCAAAGGGGGAGGGGAAAAATCTGGTCACCACCTTTTGCGGCGAGGCGGGTGTTTTGACGGCGCTTTATGCCATGAAGGAGCTTGGAGCCCAAAGCAGGCTACTTGCCTATGCGAATTCCGGGGAACTTGCCGGCGGCGACCCCGGTCGCGCCGTCGGTTATTCCGCGCTCATCTGGACACGCGGTACAGAATTTCCCCCCAAAAGAGCGTTGAATGAAACGCAGAGAAAAACGCTGTTGGCGCTGGCCCGCGAGACGCTGACCCGCGCCCTGACAAAGTCCCCCTTTTCCTCCAAAGGCGGACCCGCCTCTGGCGGGGACAAAGGGGGGGTGGGGGGATTTCAAAAACCGGAAAGCGCCCTCTGGAAAGACCCCGCCTTTAATCTGCCGTCAGCGGTTTTTGTCACCTTGCGCAAAAAAGATACCCCCCGAAGTTCATCCCTGCGCGGTTGCATCGGTTCGCTTGTCCCGAACCTCCCTTTGGCCGAGGCGGTTGAAGTTTTTGCGCTTAAAAGCGCCCTGGAGGATTCCCGTTTCAGCCCGGTCAAGGCGGAGGAGCTTTCCCGGATCGGGATTGAAATTTCCATTCCGGGCCCCTTCCGACAGGTCTCTTCCGCCTCCGAGGTAAAACCGGGGCAGGGGGTGGTGATCGGGCAGAAGGGGCGCACCGGCCTCTTTCTGCCGCAGGTCTGGGAGGATATTCCGGATAAACAAAATTTTCTGGAAGAACTCTGCGAACAGAAAACGGGCCTTCCGCGGGACTGCTGGAAAGATCCCGAAGCCGAAATTCAGGTCTTTGACGCGGAGGCGTTTGAGGAGATTTAATGACAACCAACAACAAAGAAAGGAAAAACAACCAATGACGCTAAAAATCAAAATGGCTCTGGCCGTTCTTGGCATTGTCTTTTTGTCTGCAGTTTCCATCCCCATCACTCATGCCGGCATTTGCAGTGTCGGCGACAAGGCGCAGGTGTTGTGGAAGGGGACCTGGTATCCCGCCTCGGTGCTGAAGGCCACCGATTCGCAGTGCTTCATCCACTACGACGGCTATGGCTCCAACTGGGATGAGTGGGTCGGGTCCGACCGGATCAAAATCGGCGGCGCCGTCTCGAAGGCCGATTCAGCGGCCTCCGGACCCTTTAGCGAGGGGGATCCCGTGCAGGTCCTCTGGAAGGGGACCTGGTATCCGGCCCATGTCCTGCAAGCAAAAGGAAAACAGCTCTACATCCACTACGACGGCTACGACAGTTCGTGGGATGAATGGGTGGGGCCGGAGCGCTATAGGAAGTAGTAAAGTATGATCTAAATCATATGATCAGGATCATATTGCCTTTTGATTCGTGTCATGTCCCCCCGTCCCCCTCTTAAGTTAAGAAGGGGTGAGGGGGGAGTTATGTCATCGTGCATCGTTGGGTTTTTTGTCCTCGGGGCCTGTCTTATCGGGTCTCAAACAGGATTTGCCGGAAGTCCCGGCAAAGAAATTTTTCAGCAGAGGTGTAGCGCCTGCCATAGTATAGGCCAAGGACTGCGTGTCGGCCCCGATCTGGCGGGGGTGAACGACCGTCATTCCGAAGGCTGGCTGTTGAAATTCATCAAATCCCCGCAGGCCGTTATCAACTCGGGTGACCCGTCTGCCAAGGCCCTCTTTGAAGAATTCAAAATGGTCATGCCGGATCAGGCGCTGACGGATCTAGAGATCAAAGCGATTATGTCTCACATTAAAGAAGTGGGGGGGAACCCCGCTTCCGCTCCCTCTGCGCCGCGAGCGCCATCAGAAACCGTGGTAGAGGCAACACCCAATGAAATTGAGCTTGGGCAAAATTTATTCCAGGGAAAGGTTCGTTTCGCCAACGGCGGTCCGTCCTGTATTTCATGCCACCATGTAAGAAATGACGCCGTGATCGGCGGCGGAATTTTGGCGAAGGAACTGACCACCGTATTCTCGCGGATGGGAGGAGAGGGGGTTCGCGCGATTCTGGGAGGGCCTCCCTTCCCGGTGATGCAGGCCGCCTATAAAGGGATGCCCTTCACGGAGGGCGAAATCCGCGCGCTTGTCGGTTTTTTGCAGAATGCCGACAAGGAACATGCCTATCAGCATCCGAGGGATTACGGGTGGGGGCTCTTTGGCGCGGGCGCCGGAGGCCTTGTTGTCCTTTTGGGATTCTATTCCGTGGTTGGACGGCGCCGGAAAAAACGGCCGGTGAATCAGGATATCTACGACCGGCAGATTAAATCGGAATAGAAGAGAGAGAATATAAGGAGAACAACTCATGGGTTGGATCAAAGACATCATCTCTCCGGAAACGCGGCAGTGGGAGGAATTTTACCGGAACCGCTTTCAGCATGACCGTATCGTCAGAAGCACGCATGGGGTCAACTGCACCGGGGGTTGTTCCTGGCAGATTCATGTCAAAGACGGCATCGTGGTTTGGGAGACACAGCAAATCGATTATCCGCTTCTCGAAGACAAACTTCCGCCTTATGAACCGCGCGGATGTCAGAGGGGGATTTCCTATTCCTGGTATTTGTACAGCCCCCTTCGGATCAAATATCCGCTGATCCGGGGTTCCCTGATTGACGCCTACCGGGAAGAGAAAGAAAAAACCGGTGATCCTCTCAAGGCGTGGGAAGCCCTGCAAAAGGACAAAGAGAAGCGCAAGAAGTATCAAAATGCCCGCGGCAAGGGGGGATTTCGGAGAGTCGGTTGGGACGAGGTTCTGGAACTCATGGCGGCCGCCAATATTTATACGGCCAAAAAATACGGCCCCGACCGGGTCATCGGTTTTTCGCCGATCCCTGCCATGTCGATGTTAAGCTACGCGGCGGGCGGACGATTCCTTCAGCTTTTTGGCGGCGTCAATTTGAGTTTCTACGACTGGTACTGCGATCTTCCCACCGCTTTTCCGGAAATCTGGGGCGAGCAGACCGACGTTTGCGAGAGCGCCGACTGGTACAACGCCAAGATGATCGCCGACATGGGGGCCTGCCTCAACATGACAAGGACCCCCGATTGCCATTTTTTCGCGGAGTCGCGGCACAACGGCACCAAGGCGGTGGTCTTTTCGCCCGATTTCAGCCAGGTCTGCAAGTACGCGGACCAGTGGGTGCCTCTCCACGCGGGGAGCGACGGCGCGTTCTGGATGGCGGTTTCGCATGTTATTTTGAAGGAATTTCACCACGAAAAACAGACCCCTTATTTTCTGAAGTACGCCAAACAGTACACCGACAGCCCGTACCTCGTTGTTCTTGACAAAGAGGGGGATCATTACCCTTCGGCGAAGTCCCCGGAGGGGGGTACTGTTTCACCGTACAAGCCGGGGCGCCTTCTTCGCGCCAACGCACTTGCCCCATTCAAGGATATCGAGAACGGCGACTGGAAATTTCTGAATATCGACGAAAAATCGGGAAATTTTGTCGTGCCCAAGGGGGCGATGGGGCATCGCTGGGGCAAGGAGCAGGGGAAGTGGAACATGAAGTTCGAGAATTCGACGGACGATC
>JACPFC010000104.1 GCA_016183175.1 Deltaproteobacteria bacterium | reverse complement strand
GAGGGCCGCCTTGGACCCCGATTTTGTCACCGATGACGCCTCCGTCTGGCTTGAATTTTTCATTTCAACGCTCGTGGCGCTGGACAGGGATGCGTTCCGTCGGCGGGAAAAGCCAAAAGAGGGTTATCCCGTGGAAATGGATCGGGCAAAGCTGTTTATCGACTCTCTCCGGCTAAAACCGGGGACGGCCCTTTCCCTCTACGAGACGGAGTTTGAAGTGGCCTGCGATCACGCTTCGGAGGCCGACGAGGGGGCCCATGAGGGGGATAATCTCATTTCCGGCGTGGTCGATATCGGGAGTGGGGTGCTTCGAATGAAGATGGACAGCGTGGACAGGCTCCATATCGTTATGCCCGGGGAAAATGGCGACAATCTGGTGGACCTCATGCTCCGGGACGGGTCAATCGGCGAAATCGAGATGAGAAAGGACAACGGCGCGTCGATATTGAAAATTTCAGATATGAATTTTGCACGAGCAAATCTTGACGGCAAACTGTTCAAGGACAAGGTCAAGCTACAGGTGATCAGCAATTTACGGATGAACGAGATGGAAATCCGGGAAGGGGGGGTCGACGATGCCGACCAGACGGTTGTTTTCGCCGACTTCAACGCCGAGCTGGAAAAAGGTTACATCCGTTTCCAGAAAGGGGAGCGGAAGGCCCATTTTGACATGGGGCCCTCCCCCATTCATGTCAAATCGCTCTTTAAGTTTGACGAGGTGGTGCGGGATCAGCCGTCTGCCGGCGGGAAAAAGGATTCTCATCCCGGTCATCAGCCTCGTCGACAGACGGTTGATACCGTTCTTGCCTCCACCGAATTTGACATTACCTCCGATCGGCTGGCTTTTTCGCGGGTGAACCTTTCCCCCGGCATTGTCTTTGACCGTGCCGTGACGCATAACGCCCATATCGTTTTAAAGAACGGGCCGGGAGGGGAAGGGGAGGAGTTGAATCTCACCGGCAGGTTCGACTGGGAAATGGGCCAATCCTTTACGGTTCCGCTGGCCGAAGTGCGGTTGATCCCCCGTCTTACGCCGGAACTTACATTCGACTCGATGACCGTCAAGGGCCCGGGACAGCTCCTTTTTGAGGATGAGCGGGTTTTCTTTGGGACAATCAGGGAGGGTGAAAAAATCCCCATGGCGCTCAAGGAGGGAACGCTTCGGGTCGGCTATGCCGGCGCTCTGTCGATGAGACATGTGCCGTTGCCCTCCATGCCGGAATATGTCACCGACTTAAAAGGCCGTTTTCAGGGGTCGACCGAATATCGTACAGGCCGGTTCTTTCTGGACGAAAACGGGGTCATCCTGCCTTTGCACGTCGAAGAGATGTCGGCCGATGTGGTTTTTATCAGGTTTTTCGATCTCAACGGAAAAGTTTACGTCGAGTCCCCTTCGCCGGAGGGGGTTTCGGGGTGGTCTTTTGTGAACGGGAAGGGGCAGTTTTCGGCCGTGAGCGCGCGCATTAAAGAGGCGGGATGGGCCCAATATGAGGGAGCGCAGTTGCAACTCTATGACCAGGGCCCGCACCGGAATTCGGTGATGATGCAGGGAAATTTGGAGGTCCGCAACAAGGTATTTGTGTTTGACAATTTGGATCTGGAAGCCGATTTGTACGACGAGGTCAACGACGTCTGGATGCGAGGGATTAAAATTAAGAGTCAATCTTCTCCCCTTGCCACGCTTTTTGCGCTTCCTCCCACAGCGCTTGCCACGGGATATCGGAAAAGCTCCAGCGAAGAATAAGGTTTGTTCCTTCTTGGTTCAGCCTCGCGTTGATCAACAGGGGAACCAGATCGGAAACGGGATAGGGAATCTGCCCCCCCATAATCTGCCCCGCCTTCAGATATTCTTTCAGATACGTCGCCCTTTTTTCATCGGCGCATGCCAATGTGACAACCAGCTCCCATTCTTTTTCAAGTCGAATGACTGCCTCGATGTCGCGGATATCCGATTCAGGGCTTTCCGAAAGACGGACCTTCAGTAAAAGAGGGGTGTTGGCCGGCAGATTCTGTACGTCCAGGATCGATTTTTCGCTGGCCGATGTCCGGCTCTCGAGGAGAGGCAAAAAATCGGCCAATGGTTTGAGCGCCGTTTCGCGCGAAAAATATTCGGGATCAAAAAAGATCGCCATTTTCGCATCACCCGGGAGCCGGTAGAAAAGCCGTTTGAACAGCGGCTCTGCGGGGAGCGCCGGTGTCTCCGTGGGGGGCGAGGGGGCCTCGGGGGGAGAAAAACAGGAGAATTTGGAGCAGGAGGAGAGGCATATAAATAAGAGTAGAAACCGATAGCTCATTTTGTAACGATTCAGTTTCGGGTGAATGTCTTGAGGTTTCGTCGGCTGTTTGAGCGTGGCTATCAAATCGGGGGCTTTGCCGCTGGCGCCCCCGCACCCCCCGTTCGCTCGCGCGGAATAAATCCGTCGCTCGCTCACCGGCGAGCAAAGCGAGCGAGAGGGGGAGGCTCCATCCGGCTTTGCCGGTGGAGGGGGCGACGCGAGCCCCTGTGATAACCCGCGAGTTCCGACGAAACCGAAGGCAGACACACGAGACTGAATCGTTACAATTATTCCCATTTCTCCAACGCCTCCATCAAAAACCGCGCGATCGCCTTGTTTCCCTTTATTATTGCCGACCGGTATTTGGGAAGGGCCAGGAGAAGCCGCGGATGGGCCAGGGCGTTTCCCAAAAAATGCCTCCTTTTCAAATTCCCGTCATGGTCAAAGCTGGTTTCCGACAGTGCCGACAAATCCCACTCGAGAGGGTCCCATATGGCGCGGATCGAAAGGAAGGGGATTCCCGCTTTTTGGCATTCTTTGGCCAGGGGATAAGTTTCCATGTCCACGGCGATGGCGTCAAATTCCTCGCCCGCTTTTTTCTTAAGCGTCGGGGATGAAAGCACCTTGGCCGAGGTGAAAAAATTCCCCTCGAGAAAAGGGAAATTCAGCGATTGAAGAAGCGTTTTGGTTTTTTGAATCAAATCGGGCGATACCGCCACCGACTGCTTGTCCGGGTTGACAACGCAGGTTGGCAAGATAAGGTCCCCCTCTTTTAAACCTTCCTTAAGCGCCCCTGAAAGGCCGAAGTGAATGACCAACTGTGGCGGATTCACAAATGAGTGAAAAATGGTATGGGCCTTTCTTTCGGCAATTTCATATCCGACCCCGATCTGCCCCAGGAGGATTTCTTTTTTTGCGGTTTGGGCGCAATAAAAATTCAACCCGTGAAAGGTGTGGTCCTTTTCGAAATGGAGATGCTTTTTAAGTTCGCCCCATTCCGGTTTGGTGGCGCAGACGAGGAGCCATTTGGGGGGCATAGTTGTGAATTGTGAATTGTGAATTGATAATTGTCAACAAACAGCGTTTTTGCTTATACTCGTTTCACTCCAATGAAATTGCGTGACTTAAGTCTCCCCCTTCTTTTAGCCATCGGTTTTTCCCTTTCGGACCCTTGCGCCCCATCGAGCCGCGAGGAGGCCGATCAGCCAAAGCCGGAGGATCCCGTCTACGAGGTGAAGACCATCTATCCCCGGTTTGAGGAGTCGCCCCGGTATGTGGGCGCCGTGGGGACTTTTTTCGCCTCCGATAGGCTTAGTCTTGCGGCCGAGTTCGATGGAAACGTCGAGAAGGTTTACGTCGGCGAGGGGGATACAGTGAACGTCGGGGATCCCCTCTGTCTTTTCAAAAGCGAAAACCTGAACGCGGAGATAGAAAAGAAACAGGCGGAGCTCAAGGAGGCCGAGGCGCAACTTGAGCTCGACCGCCGGAATTTTGAATTGCGGACCGGCGAGCCGGCGCCTCCTCCCTTGGCCGAGCCGCTTGAGGAGCCGGAGCCGGTATTTGTGGATGAAGAAATGCCCGAAAAACCGGTTCCTCCCAGACCGGAAAACCAACCCCTTGGTCGGCCCCCCTCGCAGGCGGTGGATCTGGAGGCCAAAATCGAGCTGGATGAGGCCACTGTCGAACGGCTCGCCAAAGAGCTTGATTCGTTGGAGGAAAAACTCAAAAAGTTAACCGTCGGCGCATCCATTGCCGGGGTGATCGTCAAAAAGCAGATTACCGAGGGGGACATCGTCCGGGCCGGCAATTCCCTCTTCGAGATTGTCACCATCGACCCCATCACGTTCACCTTCGGCATCCCGCAGGAGGTGGCCTCGTATGTCGACAAGATGACTCTGGTTACGGCGTCCCCCCTCTCCGCACCCGACATGACCCTTACGGGGACGATTTTTTACATCAGCCCCGAAATCAATCCCACCACAAAAACCCTCGAGGTAAAGGCGCATCTACCCAACGACAAGGGACTGATAAAGGAAGGCCAGCAGGGAAAGGCGCTGGTGGCCACCCGCAAGGTTGAAAAGATCCTGATGGTTCAGCGGGAGGCGCTGGTGACGGAGGGAGACAAAAACTACGTGTATGTCGTTTTCGGCAACAAGGCGCACAAGACACCGGTGGAAATACGCGCCGAGCTGGGGCAGGGCAATGAAGTGGGTGTTGATGCCGACATCCGCATCGACGACGTCCTTGTCATATTCGGCGCGCAGAATTTAAAGGACAAAAGTTTCGTGAAGGTGGTTTCTGAACCGCCGCCCGAACCGGCGTTGAATACGATTACCAAACAGCCTGTTGGAAATTCGGCGACAGCGCCTTAGCCATTTGCCGAATTGTCTCCGGCGTTGTGCCGCAACAGCCGCCGATCAGGTTTGCCCCTTCGTCGATAAAGCGCTTTGCCCATTGGACAAATTCATCATCAGAATAACTCCCCCTCTCTCCCCCTCTTAATTTAAGAGGGGGATGGGGGGAGTTACAAATTGTATTTGGCTTTATTGAAATCGGCAACTGTGTCTGCTTCTGCATTTTTTTGAATACCGGATAAATCGATTCCGGTCCCTCCGAGCAATTAAGCCCGATGATGGTAGCACCGTTTTTTTCGAGGAAGGGGATAATCAAAAGCGGGTCTTCGTTCGAGGGGAGCAACCCTCTCTCGTTCACTGTCATGGAGACCATCAGAGGGGTCTTATCATTAATAATATAGGACTTGGCCGCTTTAACGGCGATTTCGGTTTCTTTTTGGTTCGTCATCGTTTCAAGCGCAATCAGATCAACGCCGGCTTGGGCAAGTACCTCGATCTGCTCGCGGTAATTTTCGGCATTTCCCGCCGGCCCCACACTCCCGGCCACCCATCCCTTGTCCCCGGCGGTCTCTCTCGCGAGTTGAACCGCCGTGTGATTGATTTCGCGAACAAATCCCCCCCCACCCCCCTTTTCCAAAGGGGGGAGCTTTTGTTTCCCCCCCTTTGACAAAGGGGGGCCAGGTGGGATTTTCGATGACTCGATATATTTCCGCGACGCCGTAAACGTATTCGTAAAAATCACTTCCGCCCCGGCAGACACATACTCTTGGTGAACCTTCTTCACCTCCTCCGGTCGCTCAAGTGTCCACAACGCGGAGGGCGTGCCAACGGGGAGCCCCCGGCTTTGCAATATCGTCCCCATCGCGCCGTCCATGAGGAGGATTTTTTCTTTCAGTTGTTCGAGAAGAGATTTCATGAGTGTTGGAACTACTAACGAAATACTAATTAAAACTAATTATCTACTAATGAAATACTAATAAATACTAACAGCGGCAACCGCTTTTCCACCCGGTTTTTAAAACGGTCCACCTGCCGCCTCTTATCTTGGATTGATAATTATCGGCGATGGGAGTATAGAATAAAACAGTGATGGAATTGTCCGGTTCAAAATCCGACAAGCGGCTACAGGACGAGGAATGGCTTCAAAAAGGAGTCGATATCTGGCTCATCCGCGACAATTTGAGCCTTTCTTTTGAGGGGCGCATCGCTCAACATCAAAACATGCTTCGTTTGATTGACGAACTGAAAGAAATCGGTTCCAAAAACCATGCAAGATCTTCAAGCCCTCCTCAAACTGCTGGTTCACAGCCCCATTGAATTTGTCCTTGTCGGCGGGTTCGCGGCCGTTTTGCACGGGTGCAATCAAACAACCCGCGATATTGATATCTGCATCGTCTACTCACCCGAACAAATCCGCCTGATACGGAACCTGCTTGGGCCGCATCATCCCCGACATCGGACGGAAACCGCAAAAAGGTCTTTTCTCGACACACCCGAGGATTTGTCGACAGTGCAAGATTATCATTTGATTACCGACTTGGGCCCCCTGGATATCATCAACCATGTTGAGGGAATCGGCGGTTATTATGATCTGCTGAAAAACAGCAAGGAAATTGAAATGTATGGGGGCACATGTCATCTTATTTCCATTGAAGACCTGATCAAAAGCAAAAAGGCGCTGGGCCGTCATAGAGACATGGTAACCGCCATGGAATTGGAGGCTATTCGCAAAGAGAAGCGGAACAAATTGTGATCGGTCCGGTTGACCCGATCCACAACCTTAACCCGTCCCAAAATCGGTTGCCACTTGGCGGCTTACTTTTTGTGAATGCTCTCAAGCCGTTCGATATCGGCTTTGTCCTGAAGCCGGTCGGTTTGTTTTGTCAAAACGAGGGTCTGATAATCGACGTATGGAATCTTGACGCCGTCAATGCGCGTTTTAAGGGCGGATTTGGCCGCAGTTTCATATTTGACTTTACAGGCAACAGTAAGGAGATCCACGCGGGGAATATCACCGATAATCGTCCATGGTTTTTTGGAGACTTCCCCGGCGTCAAGTTCTTTCGACATGCCGAAACCAAGCCCTTCAAGCCCTTTAAGCACCTTTGCCGTATTTTTAATATCTTTGGGAATCAGGAGATCGATATCCTGGGTCGCCCGTACCAAGCCGTGCAATGTCAAGGCATGACCGCCGATGACAAGGTATTTTGCCCCTTCTTTATTCAGGAGTTCGCACACCCGCAATAATCTCTCCCGTTCAGACAAGCCACGGGTTGGTTTGTTTTTTTCGCCAGGTTTCATATTCTTTAAGACTATCAAAAGTTTTCGCAAAAGGCCTGGGGCGTGGATAAGGGTTCAGGTGTTCACTTTCCCTTGTCAAAGACTCGGCCAGTTTGACTCTGTCGCGCAGGGAAAGATTTGTCCCATCGGCCGGATCGGGATGTTGAAAGAATGTCTCCCTGTCTTTCTCCAATTTTACCGACGCCAGAAATTTTCTAAGCGGTGTGTGATGGGGGTAATCGGGGTTCCATTGATAAACCCTGTTTTTACCCCCAAAGGCAGAGCGCAGGATATACCCTTTGGCAAGCCTTGCCAGTTGTTTTTGAACCATATTGAGCGAAATTTCCAATTCTCGGGCAATTTGAGCGGCATAGCCATGTTTCTGCCGGTGCAGATACAGGAGGATCTGCGCCGCTGTTTTGTTTCCAAACAAGGTTTGAAGCACACCTGATTCTTAGCAGATCCATTTTTAAAAATCAACCTATAAAATAGGTTTATATTTTGTCACTGCTCCGTCTCTGGCGGACCGGGAACCACCCGAGTTGTTACCAACGAGGCAACTGCTTTTCGATCCAGCTTTTAAATCGATCAACCTGTTTCAGAAACCAAGCTTGACAGGATGCGTCAACAATGGTTAGAAATGAATGGTCATTCATTTTATATTGTCAGGGTGTGCGTATGTACGTATGTGCGTAGGTCAAAATCAATTCAAGACATACGCACTTACGCACATCAAGACATAAGCACAAGGAGTCAATATGCGCGAAGCCGTAATCGTATCCGCCGTCCGATCCCCGATGGGGCGGGCCGGCAAGGGGAATTATCTCTGGACCCGCATCGACGATCTCGGCGGCGAGGTGGTCCGTGCCGCGGTCAGCCAGGTTTCCAAGCTCGACCTCGCGGGACTTCCCCTCACAACCGCGGCGGTCACGGTCAACCGCTTCTGCGGTTCTTCACTCGAAGCCATCAACACGGCGGCGCTCAACATCATGGCGGGAAACGGCGATGTGATTGTGGCGGCCGGCGCCGAGACAATGTCGCATGTGCCGATGGGGGGATTCAATCCTTCACTGAATGAAAAACTGATGCAGTCGCCGATGCCGGAGGCCTACATCTCCATGGGGATGACCGCCGAAAATCTGGCCAAAAAACATGGCATCGCCCGAAAGAATCAGGATGAATATTCCGCCAACTCTCACCGCAAGGCGCTCCGGGCGATGAAAGAAGGACTCTATAAAGAAATTGTTCTGGTAACGGCAACGACCAAAGAGGGAAAACAGGTGAAGGTTGATACCGACGAAGGGCCGCGTGAACCGGACATCAAAAAACTCTCCGAGTTGAAACCCGCCTTCAAAGAAGGGGGTTCGGTGACCGCCGGCAATTCCTCGCCGCTCACCGACGGAGCCGCCGCTTGCGTCCTCATGTCGGCCGAACGGGCGAAAGCGCTGGGGATCAAGCCGCTCGTTAAAATCAAAGCGATGGCGGTTGCCGGATGCGCCCCGGAGACAATGGGGGAAGGCCCGGCGTTTGCGATCCCCAAGGCGCTCAAACGGGCGGGGCTTAACCTCAAAGACATCGACATTCTCGAATGGAATGAGGCCTTTGCCGTTCAGACAATGACTGTGGCCAAAATGCTTGGCCTCGACTGGAACGACCCGCGGCTTAATCCCAAAGGGGGCGCGATTGCACTGGGCCATCCGCTCGGTTGCACCGGGGCCCGCATCATGTCGACCCTCATTCAGGATCTGGTCGGAACCAACAAAACCCTCGGGCTCGAAAGCATGTGCATCGGCGGGGGGCAGGGGATTGCGACGATTGTGGAGAGGTTATGATCAAAAAAGTTGCCGTGATCGGTTCGGGAATCATGGGGGCGGGAATTGCCGCCCATTTGGCCAATGCGGGCATTCCCTCCGTCCTTTTGGACATCGTCCCGAAATTCGCCGACGAAGACGCGAAGGCCGGCCTGAAAGAAACCGACAAAAAATTCCGTTCCAAGCTGGCCCTTCGGGCCATAACCGAGTTCATCGAAAAGTCCAAACCCTCCCTGATCTTCGACAAAAAAGACACCCGTCTCATCACTCCGGGCAACATGGAAGATGATCTTCCGAAAATCAAAGAATGCGACTGGATCGTCGAGGCGGTGACCGAGCGCCTCGACATCAAGCAGAAAGTTTTCGAAAATGTCGAAAAGAATATGCGCGCCGGCGCGGTTGTCAGCAGCAATACCTCCGGCCTGCCGCTGAAGTCGATGGCGGAAGGGCGCTCGTCCGCCTTCAAAAAGAATTTCATCATCACCCACTTTTTCAATCCGGTCCGCTACATGAAGCTGGTTGAAGTGGTCTCCGGCCCCGATAACGATCCGAAGGTGGTCGAGGGGATGGGGGACTTTCTGGAAAATGTTCTCGGCAAAGGGGTGGTGACGGCCAAAGACACCCCGAATTTTATCGGCAACCGGATCGGTATTTATGGATGGCTTAAACTATTGAAGGAAGCCATGGCCGACGGATTGACGGTTGAGGAGGTCGACAAAATTGCCGGTCCCGCCACCGGGCGCCCCAAATCGGCCGCCTTCCGCACCGCCGACATGGCCGGCATCGACACGATTGTCCATGTGGCCAAAAACACCTATGAGCTCTGCCCGGCAGACGAAGAGAGGGAGATTTTTAAAATTCCGCTTCTGCTCGAAAAGATCATCGAGAACAAATGGTTTGGGGACAAGACCGGCCAGGGGTTTTACAAGAAAACAAAATCGGCTGAAGGAAAAAAAGAAATCCTCTCGCTTGATCTCAAATCACTCGAATACAAACCGCAAATCAAAGTCCGCTATGATTCGCTGGGATTGGTGAAAGGGATCGACGATCCCGGCTGTCGGATCAGGACGATGGTGAATGCTCCGGATGCGGCGGGACAATTTGCCTGGAAGTTGACCCGCGACACGCTGGTTTATGCCGCCAATCGCATTCCCGAAATTGCCGACGATATTGTGAATGTCGACAACGCCATGAAATGGGGTTTCAACTGGGACCTCGGCCCCTTTGAAACGTGGGATCTTTTGGGGGTCAAAGAGGTTACGGAACGCCTGAAAAAAGAGGGGCGCGCGATTCCCAAACTGGCGTCTCGGGTGCTCGAAAAAGGCTCCGGCACTTTCTATAAAAAAGACAACGGCAAAAAACTCTATTTCGATGCCGCTTCATCCACCTACAAGGCAATCCCCACGCGCCCGAATCATCTGGTCATTCAGACCCTCAAGGAACAGAAGCGGGAACTCAAATCCAATGCGGGGGCTTCCATTATCGATCTTGGGGACGGCGTTTTGTGCGTGGAATTTCACACCAAGATGAACGCGATCGACGGCGACATCGGACAGATGTTGAACGATGCAATCGATCTTGTCGAGTCGGGGAACAATTATCAGGGGCTTGTCCTGTCAAACGATGGCCCGAATTTTTCGGCCGGTGCGAACCTGATGCTCCTCTGGCTTGAATCCCAGCAGAAAAACTGGAGTGCCATCGAAGGGCTGGTGAAAGGTTTTCAGGATGTCTGCATGCGGATGAAGCATTTTAAAAAGCCGGTTGTTGTGGCGCCCTTTGGTCTTGCGCTCGGTGGTGGCTGTGAGGTTTCAATGGCCTGTTATTCTGCGCGAATGTACGGCGAACTTTATATGGGATTGGTCGAGGTGGGGGCCGGCTTGATTCCTGGAGGCGGCGGGAACAAAATGTTGCTGTTGAATATCGAAGAGGCTCTCAAGGCCAAGGGGGCCAAAGGTTGGGCCGGGATCGAAGACGGCGGACCGTTTCCGAAAGTACAAAAAGTTTTTGAAACGGTTGCCTTTGCAAAGGTTTCGATGAGTTGCAAGGAGGCGGTCGGATACAACTACATGAAAAAATCCGACCGGATTTCCCTCTCCCGCGATTCCCTTCTCCATGACGCCAAGCAGGATGTCCTTGAATACGCCAAGGGCTATCAGGCTGTTCCTGTGAGGGAAGACATACTCGTGCCCGGTTCAGGCGGCAAACAGGCGCTTCTCTCGGGGGTGAAAGGTTTTCTCGCTCAGGGAGTCATCAGCGAGCATGATGCGCTAATCGCCGGCAAGCTCGCTCACGTCCTCACAGCCGGGGGTCTACCGACCCAGGGGTATGTTTCGGAACAGTATCTTTTGGATATTGAGCGCGAAGTCTTTCTCCAATTATGCGGCGAGGAAAAATCGCAGGCAAGAATGCAGGCATTGCTCATGACCGGCAAACCGTTGCGGAATTAAACCCTTCTTTAGTCCCTGCCGTTTAATCTTAATGACAAGTTGCGCCCGTTTTGCTAAATTTCTCGTTTAAAGGAGACCTGCATGAAACGCCTTTTCCTAGTTTCTTTCCTGGCCTTGGTTGCCGCGGGTTGTGAAAAAGCAACCCCCCCTCCTCCCTCTGTCCCTGCAACGGAGGCGGTCGCCCCGGTGCCGGCTCCGGCGCCACAATCCGCCCCGTCCGGCGTTCTGGCAACCGTCAACGGCGAGCCGATCACCGACGCCGAGGTGATCGAGCGGGTGAAAAACCAACTCCGCAAAATTGAATCGGAGATGTACGACATCAAAAAAGAGGGGCTCGATTCGATGATCGAGGAAAAATTGGTCGCCGTTGCGGCAAAGAAAAAGGGGATGTCGGCCGACGAGCTGATCAAGGCGGAGGTGGAAAAAAAGGTAGAAGAGCCCACCGAGGCCGAAATCACCGCCTTCTACAGCATCTACAAAAAGCGTTTCAAGGATGCCCCGCTGGAAAAGGTGAAGGATAAATTGATTACACAGATCAAAGCGACCAAAAGACAGGGGGCCTACAACAAATTCACCGAGGAACTTCGAAAGAACGCCAAGCTCGAAATCCTGATGGAACGGCCGCGCCTTGCGGTATCGGTGGATGACGACCCGTCGAAGGGAAAGGCGGGGGCCCCCGTGACGCTGATTGAATTTTCCGATTTCCAGTGCCCCTTTTGCAAGCGGGCGCGCGAGACGGTCAACAAGATTGTCGATACCTACGGGGACAAGGTGCATTATGTTTTCCGCGATTTTCCGCTCTCGTTCCACAAACAGGCCAAAAAGGCGGCCGAGGCGGCCGAGTGCGCCGACGACCAGAAAAAATACTGGGAGTACAACGCCCTTCTCTGGGAAAACCAGGGGGACCATGAGCCGGACAAGCTCAAGGACTACGCCAAAAAGCTGGGGTTGAACGAAAAGAAATTTTCCGACTGCCTCGAATCGGACAAATACGCCGAGGAGGTGGAAAAGGATCAGCGGGAGGGGGAGGCGGTGGGGGTTTCGGGGACGCCGGCCTATTTTATCAACGGCATCATGATCTCGGGGGCCCAGCCGTTTGAGCGGTTTCAGGAATTGATCGACGAGGAACTGGCGCTGGCGGGAAAGAAATAAATAACAGGATTTTCTCCGGCTCGGGAACTCTGTGACGCGCGGCAGTCAGCGGAAGCGATGATGAACCAATCAAGTAACCGATCGCTGTCCGTAAAACTTATCTAAGCTCAAGTTGCAAAGGGTCACAGTTAAAGCGAGCTGACGCCGGCGGAACGGAGTTCCCAAGCCGGAAGCAATTACACATTTTCCAGAGAATTCAAAAAACGCTGGATTTTGTCGCGGGCGCGGGCCTCTTCGAGAGGGAAATTGTTGTAGGCCTCCTTCAGATATTTCAGAAAAAGATCGAAATTGCCGTTGATTTTGAGAATGGCCGTGTCTGAAAGGAGCGGCCATTCTTTTTTGATGAACCCGCCGGCCTTTTCCCAGTGGGCTTGCAGTCGGTTGGGCATTGTCATATTGAGGGATAAGTAGTCAGGGACAAGGGAAAAGCCAAGAAGAAAAAAGCGAGCAATCTGGCTTTGCCAGTTGCGAGCGCGGGGTTTGGGGCCACCTGCCCGCCGGATTGGCAGGCGGGTTTGAGGCCCGAAATCTAACGATGCGAGTAGCATCACCCGGGCCGAAAGGGCCCCAAAAGTGATGGCCAAGTTAAACAAATACAGTTCGCGGATCACCGAGGATCGAAGCCAGCCCGCCTCGCAGGCGATGCTCTACGGTATCGGCCTCACGGAGGAAGATCTGAAAAAGCCGTTTGTCGGCATTGCCTCCACCGGCTACGAGGGGAACACCTGCAACATGCATTTGAACGATCTGGCAAAGGTCGTCAAAGAGGGGTGCTTTGATGCGGGACTTAACGGACTTGTCTTTCACACCATCGGCGTTTCCGACGGGATTTCCATGGGGACCGAGGGAATGAATTATTCCCTCCAGTCGCGCGAGATTATCGCCGACTCCATCGAGACGGTGATGGCGGCCCACTGGTATGATGCCAACATCTCGGTTGTGGGATGCGACAAAAACATGCCGGGGTCGGTCATTGCCATGGGACGACTCAATCGCCCCAGCATCATGGTCTACGGCGGGACCATCAGCCCGGGCCATTTTCACGATAAGGTGCTCGATATCGTTTCGGCCTTTGAAGGATTGGGCGAATTTGTCGCCGGGAAGATCGATGAAAAAGAATTAACCGGAATCCTCCAGCATGCCTGTCCCGGAGCCGGCGCCTGCGGCGGGATGTACACCGCCAACACCATGGCCTCCGCCATCGAAACCCTCGGCATGAGCCTCCCCTACAGCTCCTCGCATCCAGCAACCTCGCCAAAAAAATTGGAGGAGTGCCGCCGGGCGGGAGGCGCCATCCTGAATCTTTTGGAAAAGGACATAAAGCCCCGCGACATCATGACAAAAAAGGCGTTTGAAAACGCCATCGCTGTCGTCATGGCGTTGGGGGGATCGACTAATGCCGTTCTTCACCTGATTGCCATGGCCAAATCGGTTGGCGTGAGGCTGATGCTCAAGGATTTTCAGAGGATCAGCGACAAGACCCCCTATCTGGCCGATCTGAAACCATCGGGCAAATATGTGATGGAAGATCTTTGCAACATCGGCGGCGTTCCGGCCGTGCTGAAACTTCTGCTGAAGGAGGGATTCCTGCACGGCGATTGCATGACCTGCACCGGCGCGACCCTTGCCGAAAATCTGGAATCGCTCCCCGGATTAAAAGAGGGGCAAAAAATAATTTTCCCGGCGGACCGGCCGATTAAAAAAACGGGGCATATTCAGATTCTCCACGGCAACATCGCCCCGGAAGGGGCGGTGGCCAAGTTGACCGGCAAGGAGGGTCTTTTGTTTACCGGAAAAGCGCGCGTGTTCGATTGCGAGGAGGATGCCGTCAAGGCGCTGGAGGCCCGAAAGATCAAAAAAGGGGAGGTCATTGTCATCCGGTACGAAGGGCCAAAGGGGGGGCCCGGGATGAGCGAAATGCTCAAGGTGACCGCCGTCGTGATGGGCGTCGGACTTGGAAAAGATATTGCCCTGATTACTGACGGGCGCTTTTCCGGAGGGACGCACGGGTTTGTCGTCGGCCACATCACGCCGGAGGCTCAAGAAGGGGGGGTGATTGCGGTTATCAAGGACGGTGATGAAATCACCATCAATGCCGGCAGGCATGTGATCAATCTGAATCTGCCGAAGAAAATTGTCGCCGCCCGGCTCAAAAAATGGAAGGCGCCGCCTAAAGCGCGGAACGGAACCCTCGCGAAATATGCCAAGCTGGTATCGTCGGCGTCGGAAGGAGCTGTTACTGGGTAAATGTCAAATGTCAAAATCCAAAGTTCAAAGGAATGACAAATGTCCAATGACAAAACCCTTTGACATTGTATTTTTGATATTCCTTTGACATTTGAACTTTGACATTTGGTATTCTTATGTTCCCGATTCTCTTCCAATTCCCCAACTGGCTTCCCTTAATCGGCGGCCGGGCCTTGCACACCTACGGCCTCATGGTTGCCCTTGCCTTTCTGGCCGGAATGCTCTGGGTCCGGCACGAAGGAAAACGCACAGGCGTTGATCCCGAAAAAATGATGGACCTTTTTTTCTATATCGTGGTTTCCGCTATTGTCGGGTCGCGGCTTCTCTATGTCTTTGCCTCGGAGCCGCGCTGGTGGGAGAATCCGCTCGTTTTTTTCCGCGTCTGGGAAGGGGGGCTGGTTTTCTACGGCGGCCTGATCGGCGCGGTGCTGGTGAGCGTCTGGTACTGTCGGCGTCATCGGCTCAATTTTTTAACCGTCGCCGATATTTTT
>JACPFC010000103.1 GCA_016183175.1 Deltaproteobacteria bacterium | reverse complement strand
CAGGGATTTTTGAATTCAAAAGAAAGCCGCCGCCCCCCCACGCGAAAGTTCAACAAAAAATTACGGGTCATCCGCCTACGGCGGACGCCCCACAATTTTTTGTTGCATCCCCTTCGGGCCTGCGAGCCGAGCGAGTGAGCCCGAGATGCGAGCCAAATGCGATCAATTCTTGCAATGTGAACTCAATTTGATCCACAATCGGCCCAGAGTTTTTTTCTTCAACACCCACCCGCCCCTATGGGGCCCCTTTGGGGGAGGCTAGCATGAAAGACAACTATTTCCTTTACACGAGAAAATCGACCGACACCGAGGAAAAACAGGTCTTGTCCATCGAGGCCCAGTTGGTCGAGGCCCGTCTGTTCGCCGAACGGGAGAAACTATCAATCGTCCACGAGTTCACCGAGTCGATGACAGCTAAAGTCCCCGGCCGCCCTGTTTTTAAGGAAATGTTAAAACGCATCGAGAAAGGTGAGGCGAATGGCATCATCGCCTGGCACCCGGATCGATTGGCCCGCAACTCATTAGATGGCGGCCAGATCATTTATTTACTCGACACCGGTCATCTCAAATTTCTCAAATTTCCCACATTTTGGTTCGAGAGCACCCCTCAGGGCAAATTCATGCTCAATATCGCCTTCGGTCAGAGCAAATATTTCATCGACAATCTCTCCCAGAACGTGAAGAGAGGTCAGCGCCAAAAACTTCGCCGGGGTGAATGGCCTTTCCCGCCCCCCTTGGGGTATCTGCCCGGCGGCCGAAATTCTTTTCCCAAGGTGGATCCAGTAAAAGGCCCACTGATCAAGCGGCTCTTTGAGACTTACGATACCGGCCGATATACGATCGACCAATCAAGAAAATTATCCTTCCAATGGGGTCTGGCGAGCCGGGCGGGAAAAACACTTTCTCTCGGCATGGTCCACAGAATTTTCCAGAACCCTTTCTATTATGGTCTGATCGCGCCCGTGGAAAACCCCACAAGGTAAAGAAACACCGTTTTTCTCTTCTTGGCCTGGCAAAGTGCGCCTCGTGCGGCGGAGCCATCACGGCAGAGCGGCAAAAGGGGAATGTTTATTATCGCTGTACGAAAAAACTAGGGCCCTGTGAGGAGAAAAACTACCTTCGAGAGGAGCCTTTTGCCCAACAGATCAAAAATGCCCTCCAAAAAATCGCTCTGCCGGATGACTCCTTTGCCGAGGCGCTCAAAATTTTAGGCCAAATGGGCCTTGAGGCGAGCCAGCCGGTTGCCGAGGTCAAAAAGGAATTGGATCGGGAGTTGCTTCAAATCAGGGTTAAACAGGACCGTCTTCTTCATGCCCATTTAGATGGGCTAATCGACAAGGCGGAATATCAGCGAACCAAAAAGGGGCTGGTCAACCGGGAGATGGAATTAAGGGCCAAGCTGGCCAATCTGGAAAAGGGGGTTACGGGCTGGCTCGAACCGGCCAAAAACTTCCTCAAAGCGGCTCACCATGCGGGTAAGCTGGCGGCGAACGGTGCGAATTTGGAAACTCAGCGAGAAATGCTCAAAAAAATCGGCTCGAACTTTCGCGTGGGGGGGCGGCGGCTTTCTTTTGAATTCAAAAATCCCTGGGCTCTTTTGGGGGGCAATTCTTTTAATTCCAATCTCTTGGGGGGCTCTTCGGGGGGCTCTTTTTCCGCAAAATCGGCGGCGCTCGCCGCCGATTTTTTTAAAAAATCCCGCACATTTACTGAAATGCGTCCCCTACGGGAATCGAACCCGTGTTACCGCCGTGAAAGGGCGGTGTCCTGGACCGCTAGACGAAGGGGACAAAATCCGCTTTGCGGACTGGGTGCTCGTCGATGGAAAATGGTTGATAGAGGTACAACCATCGACTATCGACCATCAACGACCAACTAGCCCACCATCAGTGGGTTTTGTGAGAGGCCCGGGATTCGAACCCGGGACACCCGCCTTAAAAGGGCGGTGCTCTACCAACTGAGCTAGCCTCCCGCAATACGGCAGATAAATCTCGTTAAGTTGCGGCTAGATAACAGACGGTTTTTTTGAAGTCAACGGAATACAAGGGTTCCCGCCGAGCGCCGAGCGAGTAGCGAGGATAAAGCGAGGTGGGAGAGGAGCTGGCAGAGACATTTCTTATAACGGAAGAAGATAAAAATAGATCGCGAAAAAATGGCTGGCGGCGCCGGCTAAAACAAACAGGTGCCAGATTTCGTGAAAGCCGAACTTTCCGGGAAAGGGATTCGGCCTTTCCAGATAATAAAAAAAGGCGCCGATCGTAAAGAAAAGGCCGCCGATCATCAGAACAACAAATCCCGCAGGGGTTTTCCGATACAGCGGAACAATAATCAAAAGTGCCAGCCATCCCATTCCGATATACAGGGCAAGCCAAATCCATTTCGGCAGGTGATGAAATTTCGTTTTCAACACGATTCCCAAAACGGCCAGAAACCAGATCAGCCCCAGAGTGCTCCACCCAAGGGTGTTCCTGAAAAGAATCAGACAAATGGGGGTAAAAGTCCCGGCGATCATCAGAAAGATGGCATAATAGTCCCACTGACGGAGAAGATGTTCGGTGCTTGCGGATCCGGACACTCCATGATGAAGGGCGCTTGCGGCAAAAAGGTTGATCAAGGCGGCCCCATAAACGGCAAAGCTCAAAATGTGCCATGGTTTGTGGGCCCCGATGGAAGAGGAAAGCAGAAGGATAACACCGACTATCGAGCAAACAGCGCCGAAGGACGAGATGAGGGTGTTGTAAATTTCATCCGTGACGTGGCGGCTTCCGTCTTTGCTTAAAGTTCGAGTCGGTTTTGGAGAGGCGGTTTTGCTGGCCACGGTGCAGGGGGTGATATGCAACGGAACGTGAAGAATTGTAAAGGAAAAATCCAAGAAACGGCTTGATGATCTTGATATGGCGTATGGATCATCTTGCCGAGGAAATGAACGAGGAGTGAGGGACCACCTGACGCCGGTGTCTTGAATTTTTGCCGTAAAGCAGGTAATAAATCTTCCGCCCCTCGTTTTTCCATTTTTCTTCAAAAAAAGTCGGCGTGATGCCGGGCAGTTCGGAAGCAAACAACTGCGGGTCCAAACGGTTTTTTAAAACAGAAACCCGTCTTAAATTTTCCGTCATCCACTCGGCATACCACTCCACATCCGTCGCCAGAATCAGCTCTCCCTCCGGTTTCAAATGGTGGCCCAACAACCAGAAAAATTCCACCGTCAAAAGCCTCCTGAAGGCGTGCCGGTCCTTGGGCCAGGGGTCGGGAAAAAGGACAAATATCTTCTCGAACGTCTCCTCGCCAAAATATCGCGGGATAATCACGCGGGCATCGCCGCGGATGAGGAAGATGTTTTTGATCCCTCTTTTTTCAATCCTTGGAATCAGCCGGAAATACCGTTTTTTGCCGATTTCGACCGCGACGAACTTTTTGTCCGGTTGAGCCTCGGCCATTGCCAGCAGAAGATCCCCCCGACCGGGGCCGATTTCGAGGATATCGCCACGAAACTCCGCCGGCTTGGAAGGATAAAAGAGGACCTCTTTTTTTGCCTCGAAGTCGTAGGGGAATTGTTTTTGTTTGTCGGTTTGTTGTGCTATCATCTCTGAAAATCCAAGCGAACAATCTGGCTTTGCCAGTTGTGAACGCGGGGTTTGGTCCGCCACAAAGTTTGGCGGACGAACCAAATAACACGAGTAGTATCCTTGGAGGGCCGATCGGGGCCCCAAATACAAAATGTCCCTCGATTCCCTCATCGACCAATTTTTAAATTACCTCACCGTCGAGAAAGGCCTTTCCAAAAACACGCTGGAGGCCTATGGGCATGACTTACGATTATGGGCGGAGTATCTTCAAGGGAAAAGTGCCGGGGAAAGTTCAAAGTTCAAAGTTCAAAGTTCAAAAAATCCTGACCCGGTCGAAATCTCGAGCATTACCCCCCAAACAATTCTCCACTTCCTCATCGGACGCAAAAACCAGAAGGTAAATAGCCGCACCATGTCGCGGAACCTGACGGCGATCCGGAGCCTGTTCCAGTTTCTCACTAGCGAAAAAATTGTTCCGGTTGATATCACGCAAAACATGGACCTCCCCAAAATCCACCGCAAACTCCCGCATGTGCTGACGGTCCTGGAAATTGACCGCCTCCTTTCGGCGCCGGAGGCGGATGACGCCGCCGGCCTGCGCGACAAGGCGATGCTGGAGCTTCTTTACGCCGCCGGTCTGCGCGTCTCCGAACTGGTGGGCTTAAAGATGATGCACCTCCATCTCGCTGAGGGGTATCTCTTGGCCTACGGCAAGGGGTCGAAAGAGAGGGTGGTTCCGATCGGCACCTCCGCTGTCAAGGCGATCCGGGTGTATCTCACAGACGGGAGGTCCAAACTGCTTAAGGAGCGCGAATCGCCCTTTGTTTTTGTAAACCGTCGCGCCAAAAAATTAAGCCGTCAGGCCTTCTGGATGACCTTAAGGAAATACGGCCTCAAAAAAGGGATCAAAACCCGTTTAAGCCCCCATGTCCTCCGTCATTCCTTTGCCACGCATTTGCTGGAAGGGGGGGCCGATCTTCGCTCGGTCCAGGTGATGCTCGGCCATGCGGATATCTCCACGACGCAGATTTACACCCACGTCTCCCGCAAACGGCTGATTGAAATTCACGAAAAATTTCATCCGAGGGGGTAAGGTTAAACGGCAAATAAAGAGAGTCCCTTTGCCTTCGCAATTTTCGTAAGCCGCTTAAGAGCAGGCTTGTCTCACCGGCAGATGTGGCTGGCGGGAACGAAAATTGCTCCGTCAAAAGGACTCTCTTTATTTGCGAACTGTTACGAAAGAGTTGAAGTTGACGCTCACCAACGGCTCTGGTAGGGTTTTTGCAACTTGCTAAGCGCAAAAGTCATCAATTTTCTCCTCTTTTTTCCGGGATTTTTGTTCTCGCTGGCCTTTCACGAATCGGCGCACGGGCTTGTGGCCAACCGGCTGGGCGATCCGACCGCCAAACGGTTGGGGAGGGTGACGCTTAATCCTTTTCCGCACATGGATCCTGTGGGCACCCTTTTGCTCCCCATCTTCGGTTATTTCATGGGGGGGTTTATCATCGGCTGGGGCATCCCCGTCCCGGTCGACTACCGGAACTTGAAGAATTGGAAGCGCGACGGCTTTTATGTGGCTATCGCGGGGCCAATTTCCAATCTCATTTTGGCGCTCATCCTCGCCGGAATCATTCATGGCGTGGCGCTGGCAAAACCGGGCTGGCTGAACCCCGATTTGAACTTTAACGGATTCACCATCCTGGGGGCGCTGGTCCAGGTTTTCTACCTGAATCTGGCGCTGGCCTTTTTTAATCTGGTCCCCATCCATCCGCTGGACGGCGGGAAAGTCCTCTATGGCATCCTTCCCCAACCGTACGCCAACCGGTTCGACGCCTTTGCGGGACGGTACGGGTTCATGATTTTGCTTCTCCTGTTTTTCACCGGCGCCTTCCGGATTCTGGTCTGGTATCCGGTGCAGTTTGTGGCGGGGTTGCTGTTATGAAACAAAAAGAAATCATCGTCTCCGGCATGCGCCCGACAGGGAGGCTTCACCTCGGCCATTTCTTCGGCGTCCTTAAAAACTGGGAGCGCCTGCAATCGGCGCAGAAATGTTATTTCTTCGTGGCCGACTGGCACAGCCTCACCACCGAATACGCCAACATCAGGGAGATTCAGGATTGGCTTCGCGAGATGGTCATCGACTGGCTGTCTGCGGGTATCAGCCCGGAAAAGGCGGTCCTTTTTGTCCAGTCGCGGGTGCCGGAGCATGCGGAGCTTCATCTCCTTTTTTCCATGATTGCGCCGCTCGGCTGGCTGGAACGGGTGCCGAGCTACAAGGAACTCCAGCAGGAACTTGCGGGAAAAGATTTATCAACCTACGGCTTTTTGGGGTATCCGCTCCTGCAGACGGCTGATGTGGCGATCTACAAGGCCACCCAAGTGCCGGTGGGGCAGGATCAGGTGGCGCACATCGAGCTGGCCCGCGAGATCGTCCGGAGGTTCAATTATCTGTACCGCAAAATTTTTCCCGAACCGGCCTCGCTTTTGACCGAAACTCCCAGACTGCCGGGCCTCGACGGACGGAAAATGTCCAAAAGCTACGACAACGCCGTCTACCTCTCCGACCCGGAACCGGAGGCGACAAAAAAACTGATGAACTGCATTACCGATCCGGCCCGCATCCGGCGGCAGGACCCGGGCAATCCCGACGTCTGCACCATTTTTTCGTACCACAAACTGGCCACCGATCCCGCGAAAATCGGCGAGATCGACCGCGAATGCCGGAGGGCCGGAATCGGCTGTGTCGATTGCAAAAAGATTCTTGTTTCGGGCATGAACAAAACGCTGGGTCCGTTTCGCGAACGCCGGGTCGAGTTGGCCAAAAAACCAAAGCAGGTGCGTGACATCTTAAACGCGGGGGCCGAGGCGGCCCGAAAAGTCGCGCAAAAAACGCTCGCGGAAGCCAATGAGGCGATGGGATTGGGTAAATAAGATGGATCAGACAGGTTATAAGATAAATTTGGAAATCTTCGAAGGTCCGTTGGATCTTCTGTTGTATCTCATCCGCAAAAATGACCTGAACATTTCGGATATTCCCATCATGCCCGTTCTCGACCAGTACAACGAATACATCGACATGATGCACGAGCTCGATATCGATGTCGCCGGAGAATTTATCCTCATGGCCTCGGAGCTGGCGCACATCAAGTCGCGCCTTTTGCTCCACCGCGACGACGAGATCGCGGAAGAGGAAGACCCGCGCGCCGATCTCATGGCGCGGCTTTTGGAATATCAGCGCTACAAACTCGCCGCCCGATGGCTGACGGGCCGCCGTTTGTTGGGCCGGGATGTCTTCAAGAGGCCGAAGGTCCCCCCGCCGGAGGCGCCGGCGGAGGGAGAAGATTGGCTTACGGTGGAGCCATTTACCCTCTTAAAGGCCTTTCACGAAGTTTTAAAGAAAGTGCCCAAAGACAAGGCCCATTTCATTACGGCCGAGCGGGTCTCGGTGACCGACCGGATCTACGAGATTTTGGATCATTTAAAAGGGGCGGAAAGCCTGCCGTTTGAGGATCTTTTTACGGCAGGCGTCACCCGGGAGGAATTGGTGGTTACTTTTCTGGCGCTTCTTGAAATGGCGCGGCTCAAGATGATCCGGATTTACCAGCTGGAGGCGCTCGGGCCGATCCGCGTCGCCAGAAATATGGAGGTGGGGGAGGTTGCAACGGCAGTGAAAATAGAGGAAGAAAAGACGTATCAATAAATGTCAAAGGTCAAATGTCAAATGTCAAAGGAATGACAAATGTCAAATGACAAGGTGTTTGTATTTTTGACATTGTAGTTTTGAAATTCCTTTGAACTTTGGATTTTGACATTTGGAATTTAATTATGAATAAAAACGAACTAAGAGCTGTTGTCGAATCTTTATTGTTTATGTCAACCGAACCGCTAACCGTTTCCGATATCAAAAAGATCATCGATGGTGTGGGGAAACCTTCCGATCGGGAAAAACCGGCCGACGGTGCGATGCCGCAAATGCCGTCACCGGAAAACGATGCGGTTGCCCAGCTGGAACAGATGAAGGGGAAGCTCGAAGGAGAGATCTCGAAAGGGGAGATCAAGGATTGTCTCATGGAAATAGTCGGGGAATACCGGCAGGGGACAGGCCGTGGTTTTGAGCTGGTGGAGGTGGCGAAGGGCTTTCAGTTCCGGACGCGGCCGGAGGTAACCCCTTTTGTCAAAGCCTTATATAAAGCCGCTCCCAACCGCCTTTCCGCCCCCGGCCTTGAAACGCTGGCGATTGCCGCCTATCAACAGCCGGTTACCCGCGCGCGGGTGGAAGAGATCCGCGGCGTGGAGAGCGGCGGAGTTTTGCGCACACTATTGGAGCGCGATCTGGTGCGCGTGGTCGGCCGGAGCGAAGATCCGGGGCGGCCGATTCTCTACGGCACCACCGCCGCCTTTCTGGAGATTTTCGGCCTGCATGCCTTGTCCGACCTTCCCACGCTTAAAGACCTTGAGCTGATCGATCAGGGGGCGCCCGTTTCTCAAGGCGGATCATCCGAAGGGGATGAAACCGCCGAAGGGCTTTTTGCCGAACCGTCCGATTCCGATTTTGGCGCCGAGGATGAAGGGTCTCATGAGCTGATCGAGGACCTGGAAAATTCCCTTCGCGGTCTGCGGGATCTGGAGAAGAAGATTTTCACGCCGGACGAGAATCAGCCGACTGACCAGCCTTCAATGTCAAATGACAAAGTTCAAATGTCAAAGGAATGACAAATGTCAAATGACAAAGTGTTTTTATTTTTGACTTTGTAGTTTTGAAATTCCTTTGAACTTTGATATTTGACATTTGGCATTTATGCCCCTCGAACGTCTCCAAAAAATCATCGCAAGCGAAGGACGTTATTCCCGCCGGCAGGCCGAAGAGCTGATCCGGCAGGGGAAGGTGATTGTCGACGGCAAAAAAGTCACCGTTTTGGGAACCAAAGCCGATCCCGATTCCTCGCGCATCACCGTCAACGGCAAGCCGGTTTCAGGCAGGCCCGCGCATCATTATCTGTTGTTCCACAAACCGCGCCGGTGCATGGTGACGCGCGACGATCCCGAGGGGCGAAAAACGGTCTACGATTATCTCCCCAAAAAGTTTGAAGTCCTGAAACCGGTGGGGAGGCTCGATTACGACTCGGAAGGGCTCCTTTTTTTGACCAACGATGGCGCCCTGGCGCAAAAACTCTCACATCCCAAATTTCACATCCGCAAAACCTACGAGGTAAAAGTTCAGCCCCCTCCGACCCCGCGCCAGATCGAGCGCCTGACAAACGGCGTTGTCCTTGATGGCCGACTTGCGCGCGCACTTTCGGCGCAAATTGTCGGCAAAAATCCCAAATCGGTCTGGCTTAAGATCGAACTGGAAGAAGGACGCAACCGCCAGATCCGCCGGATGTGCGAGGCGGTGGGGTTGACGGTAAAAACGCTGGTGCGCACCGGTTATGGTCCCTTTAAATTGTGCGGCATGCCGCGCGGAGGCTGGCTTGTTTTAAACCCAAAGCAACTTGTCAAGTCCCTTCCCTTAACTCCCTGAAAAACGGTTCTTTATGTCTTGACAAGAAATCGTTCCCCTCCTTATATTTGCGCCGTCCTTAATCGGTGACCCAATGAAAAAATCCTATGACCTGACCATTTTGGATCAGCCCTTCACCATCAAAACGGAGGCTGACGAAAAACAGGTGAAAAAAGTGGCCGATTATGTTAATAAGAGGATGCACGAGATCGTCGCGAGCAAAAAGGCGATCTCCACGGCCAATGTGGCCATCTTGGCGGCGCTGAATATCGCGGAGGATCTGTTCAACGAAAAGCGCCGGCAGGCGGAAAAAGTTCGGGGTTGGGTTGGCCGGATGAAGGAATTGCTTTCCGGCAGTGAAGAGGCCGTGTCGGAATTGAAAAAAGAAAGAATGTAAGATCCCTGCCTGGTGCGAGGGGAGTTACATTATTTTAGAACCGATAGAATTAAAAAGGGGCCTGTCCCTTGCCCTGGTGAGCATGCCCGCCTCGTAGTGTGGCGGGAAGCCTAAAGGGGTAAAATGGGCCCCACCTGATATAATCAGGGTTCAAAAATAATAACTGCCCAAACGGCCTAATGGCGGGGATTTTTTTGTTTTAAATTCTCCATGACACAAAATCCGAAAAAAGAAGAACTGCGGAAGGGAATGCTTGAAAAGAGGCTGGCCCTGCCCGAGGAGAAGGTTCATCTTTTAAGCAAGCCGATTCAGGAAAAGCTGATCAAATCGGAGGTGTGGGGGCAGACGGAGAATATCGGCCTCTATGCCCCCATCAAGAACGAGGTGGAGACCAAACTCCTGTTCATGAAGGCCCTCGAGTCGGGATATTCCGTTTATTTTCCGCGCGTGGAACAGGGGCTTCGTTTTTATGAGGTGCAAGAGCCCTCCGATCTGCAAAAAGGGGCATGGGGAATCCCCGAGCCTAAAGACAGTTGTCCACCGCTGGAAAAACTCGAAGACCTGGGATTGATTGTCGCGCCGGGAATTGTCTTCGACAAAAAGGGGCATCGCCTGGGCTACGGAAAGGCGTTTTACGACAATCTGCTGAAAAACTTTCCCAACCGGACGGTAGGGCTGGCCTACGATTTTCAGGTGGTGGATGAACTCCCCGCGGATGCGTGGGATTGCCGGCTGAAAAAAGTCATCACCGAAAAGAACGAATATATCTTTTAAATGCTTAAAGTCCTCTTCATCGGCGATATCTTCGGCAAACCGGGGCGCCATGCGGTTCGTGAAGTCGTTCCCCGTTTGCGGCGCGAGCATGCGCTGGACCTGGTCATCGGCAACGGTGAAAACGCCGCGGAAGGGAGGGGAGTTTCGGTCAGGCTTGCCAAAGAGCTCTTCGAATCGTCGGTCGATTTTCTCACCTCCGGAAACCATATCTGGCACAGCCACGACATCTATCCGTATCTGAATGAACCGGGGTGCCGCCTGATTCGTCCGGCCAATTTCCCTTCGGAGGCGCCTGGAAAAGGGTGGGGGATCGTGGAGACAAAAAAAGGGGGGCGGGTTGCAGTGATCAATATCATCGGGCAGATTTTTATGCCCCAGCAGGCCGATTATCCCCTGCAGGCGCTCGACCGGGTCTTGGACGAGGTGGACAATGAGGCGGATGCCGTGATTGTGGACATGCATGCCGAGGCCACCTCCGAAAAGCGCGCCATGGGGTGGCATGCCGATGGACGGGTTCAGGCCTGTGTGGGAACTCACACGCATGTGCAAACCTCCGATGAAGAGATTTTGCCCGGGGGATGCGCCTATATCACCGATCTGGGAATGACCGGTCCCTACCATTCGGTTATCGGCCAGGAAAAAGAGGCGGTTCTCAAACGGTTCCGCACCACCCTTCCGGTGAAGAAGTTCGAAGTGGCAAGCGGTGACGTCCGCCTGTGCGGCGCGATTATCGAGATTGACGAGACGGCAAAACGGGCGGTGTCGATTAAAAGAGTTTGCGAGCGGATTCCGGATGAGGTATCTCGTCAGTGGCCGAAATAAATCCCCCCGGCGCCCTCCTTTGTCGAAGGGGGGAGTGGGGGGATTTCATCAATGAAACCGATTCCCGAACAATTATCCCTCATCAAACGGGGCGTTGTCGAACTCATCACCGAAAAGGAACTCGCCGCCAAACTTAAAAAAGGCAAACCTCTCCGCATCAAGGCCGGCTTCGACCCCACCGCCCCCGATCTGCATCTGGGCCACACGGTTCTTCTCAATAAACTGCGCCAGTTTCAGGAGCTGGGGCATCAGGTGATTTTTTTGATCGGCGATTTTACCGGAATGGTGGGCGATCCCAGCGGGGTTTCGGAAACACGCAAGGTGATGACGGCAGAACAGGTGAAAGAAAATGCCGGGACTTATGAAAGTCAGGTGTTCAAGATTCTGGATAGAAAGAAAACGGAAGTTGTATTCAACAGCGAATGGTTGGGCAAAATGCCCCCCATTGAATTTGCCCAAATGGGCTCAAAATTTACCGTGGCCCGCATGATGGAAAGGGATGATTTTAAAATGCGCTTCAAATCGGGTCAGGATATCAGCATTCTTGAGTTCTATTATCCTCTCATGCAGGGTTATGACTCGGTTCACTTGAAAGCCGATGTTGAACTCGGGGGCACCGACCAGAAATTCAACCTGTTGATGGGGCGCACTTTACAGAAAAGGTATGGACAGGAGTCACAGGTTGTCCTGACTCTGCCTCTTTTGGAAGGCATCGACGGGATCAGAAAAATGAGCAAGTCGTATGGCAATTATATCGGCATCGACGAGCCGCCCAAAGATATCTTCGGCAAGATCATGTCGATTTCCGATTCACTCATGTGGCGCTATTACGAACTGTTGAGCGCCAAAGAGACCTCCGAGATCGAGTCCATGAAAAAGAAGGTGGAAGAGGGGGCCCTTCATCCCAAAGAGGTTAAGGTCAATCTGGCCCGCGAGATGGTTGCCCGATTCCATTCCGAAAAAGAGGCTGAAAAAGCGGCCGTTGAGTTTGAATCGGTTTTCAAAGGGGGGGCACTTCCGGATGAGGTCGAAGAGTTCAGCCTCCCCGCCGGCACCGGCAAAGTCGGCCTTCTCTCTCTGATGACGCAGGCGGGGTTGACCCCCAGTAACAGCGAGGCCCGCCGGATGGTCGTCCAGGGGGGAGTCAAACTCAACCAACAAAAAGTCTCCGACCCGCAAATACAACTGCCCGCCAACGGGGAATACCTCCTCCAAGTCGGCAAGAGGAAAGTTAAGAAGATCAAGTTCTTATAACTATTTGATAATTAATAGATTTAAGCCAACAAAGAACTTTAAAAAGAATAGGAAATAAACGTATTGACAATGTACATATAGTTGGAGTCTACTTGGCGACGACCGGGGAAAGGAAATTTTATGAAGATGTCTAGCTTAAGAAAACGACTTCGCAAGGATCGTCCGATGAGTGTGATTACGGCTCGCATGCCGGAGGATGTCATCGAGGATCTGAAGCGAATCGCGCCTGTGCTGGGATTTGGCGGCTACCAGCCCTTAATGCGGCACTATATCGGGCAGGGGCTCCGCGCCGACCTCGAACGTCTTGAAGATCCAAAAGTGGAAAAGCTGGTTGAGAGTCTGAAGAGGCATGGCGTCAGCGATTCCATTATCAATGATGCCCTTGGAGAAGTTGCTTAAACTTTTTGTCTTTTCTTGCCTCCACCCTTTCCCCAAAGGCGTAGGAAAGCCGTCCTAACAGGTAGGAATTATTGTCAAAAAAGGAAAGCGGGCTGTTGGGGAGGGTACTGTCGCGGTGGACAAAAACCCCCTCGATTGCAAATTTGAGTTCGCGGTAGATTTTTGTGTCAAATTCGAACTTCATCATTGCCTCCTGATTGGCCAAATCTTTAATGACGCCGAATTTGAGTTGAGTTAAACGGGTGTTGTTGAAGTCATATTGAAATCCGGCAAAAAAATCGTTTTTGAATGGCCGAAAATCGCGAAGTGTGTTGGAGCGGTCATCTTCGCCCAGATATTCAACAATGAAACGCAGAGCCCCTTTGCCCAAAAAGTCGGTGAAGGTGTAGTCAAGGCCGGGGACAAACTGGATGTGGTTCGAAGGCACTGCGTTGTTGTCCTCAAAAGGGAGGTCGTGCGGTCTCGGGTCGTTTACCGAGGTGATTTTTCCCGTCGCCTCAAGCCGGAGGACAAAATTGCCGACAGAGGCCTCGATATTAAAGCCGATCATGTCGATCAAATAATAGAAAGGTTGAAGCCTTAAGCGCCCGTTATCGTCGATCATCAGCTGAAAGGCGGGGTTTCGTTCCGGCCCATGATAAAAATGGAGCGAGAGGTCCACACTTTTGATGGTTGCCGCAATCTCCAGGGCACCGCCGATCGATTGGGGATAGTCCATTTTATCCTGATCGTCGAAGAGGGAATAGGGAATCCCCCCCGCCGACCCGGTCAGCGCAAAACGGCTGTCATCCTCCGGCAGAGGCGCCTCCTGAAAAAAAGGGAGGGCAAGGAGGGTGAGAGTGAGGCTGTCAAACGGCCCCGCGCTGTTCCACCCGTATTTGAATCCACCGATCGCCTCTCCCAATTTTTCAGAGTCGTAGTAGTTGTCCTCAAAATCGCGGCGATTGAGGATGTCGGTGGGGTTGAACGATTCGGCAACCCCCCATGTCATCGTCTGCAACCCCCCCCAGATTTCCCACTCCGGCCGGTAATATTTCAGATAAGCATCGTCTGGAAAATACCGGTTCCGGCTGAAATCGCGAAAGTCGATTTTAAAGCGGGGCTGGATGTCGACCTTGAAGTTTTTTTCATTGTCGTAGACAAACCCGAATTTTGCCTCGAAGGTTTCCTGATCGTTGATCCGGTAATCGTCGCGGTTGGGGAGGAAGCTCAAGTGTTCAAAGGAGGGTTCGATCTTGTATTCAAGATAGGCGGAAGCCGGGATGGGGAACAGACAAAGGAGGATAATAAGGACGCGCTTCATCGGGCCTTTTGCGAGGTTACCTCTCCAGCGCCATCTGCGTAAAGTCGGATGTCTTAAAACCGTTGTCGAGTTTGAGGCCGCTGATCATCAGTTCGGTCTGTTTGTTGTTCCGGTGATTTTCCACCGAAATTTTGAGTGGCCGCCAGAACCGATTGTTGGTGAGCGTGAGATTTTCGAAGAGGGCGGTTTTTAAAAGGCGCCCTTTAAGATCATAAAAGTCAACTTTGATCGTCTGATAATTGTCCATTCGGATCCACGAGACGGTTTTGGAATAGGCGGAATCGGAAAATTTGGGGCGGGCCTCGATGATAAAGCATACCCCATCACTGCATCCCTCTTCTTTGATAAACCGATAAGAATACTTGTCGATGTCCGGCGGGATCAAATCCTCATAGCTGAATTCCGAGCCGACAAAACTGCCGCTTTTCCCCGTTCCGGAAATCCGCTTTGTCTTTCCCATGGCGGGAAGAAAGAGCCACTGGTCATCATTCCGGTTTTTGTTTTGAAAACTTAAAAGCCCCGTTCGCTGGATGTCCGCCGGCTTGATGAATTTGATGAGCGACTTGTCTCCCACGCCCCCTGTTTTTTCCAGCTTCCGAAATTCAAATTCCCTCTCGGTTTTTTCTCCATGCGACCCGATCAACAGCATTTGACCGATTGATTTCTCGTCGTGATAGCCGGTGTTTCTTTTTTCCTGCTCCTTCATGATGTCGTATCCGGAAGGGGATTGGGAGAAGCTCAACGAAGGCACCAATAAAACGATCGGGAAAAACAAGTATCGCATAAGAACTCTTCCTGTTGTCATCCCCGCGAAAGCGGGGATCCAGACATGTCCTCATTAAAATGGGGCATCAGTACAAAAAAAACTGGATTCCCGCCTACGCGGGAATGACAATTAGCCCATTTGTGTGTTGTGTTTCTTCTCAAATTCGCCGATTTTTTTGTCGTATTTCAGGCTCCGGCCGATTTCGTCCAATCCTTCCAAAAAATGCTGTTTCACGCCGGAATCGATCTGAAACGAAAATTCGCGCTCGCCCTCGGCCTGATGCCCGTTGGCAAATTGCAGAATGATCTTTTGGGCGGGGAGATCGACGGTGGCTTTTAAACCTTCATGAGCGTCCACCAGTTGAATCAGCTCATTTACCTCTTCTTCCTTAAGCTCGATGGTCAAAAGACCGTTTTTGACGCTGTTGTTTTTGAAAATATCGGCAAAGCCCGGAATAATCTGCCCGCCCGAAATTTTCTGCGGGGCGATGACGACGCGAAAGCCGTATTGTAAAACGGCCCAGACCGCGTGTTCCCTTGACGAGCCGCAACCGAAATTATTTCCCGCGATCAGAATGGACGCCCCCTTAAAACGAGGCTGATTGAGTTCGAAATCGGGGTTTAAGCGACCGTCCTCTTTGTGCCGCCAATCGTGAAACAGATGCTCTCCAAAACCGGTTTTTTTGATCGACTTCAGAAATTCCTTCGAGATGATCTGATCGGTATCGATGTTGGCGCGGTTCAAGACCGCTATTTTTCCGGTGTGTTGGGTGAATGAATTCATGTGCGTACGTTCTTACGTTTTGTACGTTTAATACGTGCTTACGTTTTTAACGTATTAAACGTATGAACGTATAAAACGTAGGCACGTAAGAACGGTTGTTACTTCCATGTTCGTATATCCACAAAATGTCCCTCGATAGCCGCCGCGGCCGCCATCTGCGGACTGACCAAATGCGTCCGTCCCCCTTTGCCCTGGCGCCCCTCAAAATTCCGGTTTGACGTTGAAGCGCACCTCTGCTTCGGCTGAAGTTTGTCGGGATTCATGGCCAGACACATACTGCATCCGGCGGAGCGCCACTGGGCGCCTGCCTCTTTGAAAATTTTGTCCAATCCTTCGCGTTCGGCCTGCCGGGCCACCTGTTCGCTCCCCGGAACAATCAGCGTGGTCACACCCGATTTCACCTTGCGGTTTTTAAAAATACCGGCGGCGGCCCGTAAATCCTCGATCCGCGAGTTCGTACAACTTCCGATAAAGACCACATCCACCGCGAGATCGGTTATTTTCTGGCCAGGGGCCAGACCCATATATTGGAGGGCCTTTTCAACATCAGTGGAGGTCAAGCCAGGCACAGCATCGGGTTGCGGAACAGTCGATGATACATCGGTCACCATGCCGGGGCTGGTGCCCCAAGTGACCTGCGGAGCCATCTTCGACACATCGATGGTAATCTTACGGTCGTATTTGGCGTCCTCATCGGTGCGGAGTGTCTTCCAAAAGGCAATTGCCTCATCAAGTTTTTTTCCTTTGGGGGCATAAGGGCGGTCGGAGCCCGACTGGCAGTTGCCGGACGAAATATAATTAAATGTCGTGTCGTCGGGGGCGATCAATCCGGCCCGGGCGCCCGCCTCAATGCTCATGTTGCAGATGGTCATTCTTCCTTCCATGGAAAGCGAGGTAATGGCCTCACCGGCATATTCGAGAACATGGCCGGTTCCTCCGGCGGTGCCGATCATGCCGATCAGTTTTAAGATCAAATCCTTCGCCGTCACACCATTGGCCCGTTTTCCGTTGAAGGTGACGCGGAACGTTTTCGGTTTTGTCTGCACCAGGCATTGCGTGGCCAACACATGTTCCACTTCGGATGTGCCGATACCGAAGGCCAATGCTCCGAAAGCGCCATGGGTCGAGGTGTGGCTGTCGCCGCAAACAATCGTTGTCCCCGGAAGAGTGAGACCCAACTCCGGCCCGATCACATGGACAATCCCCTGTTTGTCGCTCTCCAGTCCGTACAGAGTCACCCCAAAATCACGGCAATTTTTTTCAAGCGTTTCCACCTGGGCCTTGGAAATGGGATCGGTGATGTGCCTTTTGTCCACCGTCGGGACATTATGATCCATCGTGGCAACGGTCAGTTCCGGCTGTCGGACCTTGCGCCCGGCAAGTCTTAAGCCCTCAAAGGCCTGCGGGGAAGTGACTTCGTGAACCAGATGCCGGTCGATGTAGAGGAGTGTTGCGCCGTCGGGAAGAACCTTAACAACATGATTTTCCCAGATTTTATCGAAGAGGGTTTTTTTCATACGCGGCGTTCCGGAAAGCATTGCATCTAACAGACCGGTATTTGAAGATTATCGAGTCGTCAAGATGATTCGCGAATATTCGCGAATATTCGCGAATTTTCACCCCTCCGCCGAAGTTGACATTAAAGTCTTTTTAAGATATTTTTAAGGTACTTTATGAGTACTTTACTGAATCTTGAAAAAGGGATTGTCCCCCTCTCGCGGTTTCGGCAGTCTTCCAAGACCTACCTCAAAAAAATGAAGGCCTCTCAAGAGGTTCTGGTTCTCACCCAAAACGGCGAAAGCGCGGCGGTGGTTTTGACGCCGCAGTCCTACCAGCGGTTGGAGTATGAAAGAGCCCTGTTTATGGCGATTGCGCAGGGGGAAAAAGACATCGCAGAGGGTAAAACCGTTTCCCACAAAGATCTTTTTGACGAACTTCTTTCATGAAAGCCTTTCAAGTTGTCTGGTCGGAAAAAGCGGCTTCCGATTTGCGGCAAATCAAAAATTTCATCTCGTATGACAAGCCGCAGGCCGCCCGCTCTCTTATCGAAAAGATAAAATCAAGGGCTGAACGACTGACACGGTTTCCCCAATCGGGAAGGATCGTGCCTGAATTGTCGCGCAATGAAATTCGGGAGATAGTGGTCGGCAACTACCGTGTCATTTATAAACTTTCGGGGCGCCGTGTCCTGATTTTGACCGTTTTTGAGGCGCACCGGACGCCTCTTTTTTAGGGGCTTCCCATCTAGAGACTCGTCATTGACACCCCCCATCTATTTTGTATACTGCGCGGACTTTTTTAAAGTGGATAGCGAAGGAGGAAAATATGTCAATTCGCATCGGAATCAACGGATTTGGCCGCATCGGCCGCTGTATTGTCCGCGCACTGCTGAAAGGGAAAACCGATCTGGAATTGATTGCCATCAACGAGCTTGGCGATCTGAAAACCAACGTCCATCTCTTGAAGTACGACTCGGTGCATGGGCGGCTCGCGGTTGAAGTTCAGGCAAAGGAAGATTCTCTTGTTGTCGATGGACGCGAAATCAGGGTGACGGCCCACAAAAATCCGGCCGAAATCCCCTGGAAAAATCTCGGCGTTGATATTGTTCTTGAATGCACCGGCCTTTTTACCGACCGCGAAAAGGCAGGTCTCCATCTCGCCGGAGGGGCCAAAAAGGTCATCATCTCGGCGCCCGCAAAAAATCCCGATCTCACCGTTTGCGCCGGAATCAACCTCAATGCGTATGATCCAAAAAATCACCATGTTGTTTCCAACGCCTCGTGCACCACGAATTGTTTGGCGCCGGTGGCCAAGGTCTTGAACGACAATTTCGTCATCGAACGCGCGTTGATGACCACCATTCATTCCTACACGAACGATCAGCGGATTCTCGACGTGGCGCACGACGATCTTCGCCGGGCCCGTTCAGCCGCCCTGTCGCAGATTCCCACCAAGACGGGAGCCGCGAAGGCGATCGGCCTGGTCCTTCCCGAGTTGAAGGGAAAGTTTGACGGCATGGCCATTCGCGTCCCCACTGCCGATGTCTCGTGCATCGATCTTGTTTGCGATGTAGCCAAAGAGACGGACGAAAAGGAAATCAATGCGGCGTTCGAGAAGGCGGCCAACGGGGAATTAACGGGGATCCTCGGTTACAGTGCCGAGCCGCTGGTGTCGGCCGATTACATCGGCGATCCCCGTTCCTCCATCGTCGATTCCCTCTGCACCCGCGTCATCGACAAAAAGCTCGTGAAGGTTATTGCGTGGTACGACAATGAGATGGGCTTTTCCCACCGGATGGTGGATGTAACGGAGTATATCGGCAGGACGCTTTAAGTGTACCAAACCATCGATCAAATCGCCATCGAAGGGAAACGGGTCTTTATCCGCGTTGACTACAATGTCCCTTTGGCGGACGGCAAAATCGCCGATGACCGCCGGGTTCAGGAAAGCCTTCCCACGATCGGACATGCCATAGGGCGCAAGGCAAAAGTGATTCTCGGCTCTCATCTGGGCCGCCCCAAAGGGGTAAAAGATCCGAAATATTCGCTCCTTCCGGTTGCCGAACATCTGTCCGCTCTTCTCGATCGCGATGTTTTTTTTCCGGAGGACTGTGTCGGCGACGCCGTCAAGAAACTCTCCGGCGATCTGCGGGAGGGGGAAATCCTGCTTCTGGAAAATTTGCGCTTTCATCCGGAGGAGGAAAAAAATGACCCGCACTTTTCCAGACAGCTTGCCTCCCTTGCCGAGGTTTATATCGGCGATGCCTTTGGCACGGTTCATCGCGCGCATGCCTCCACGGTCGGGATGGTTTCTTATTTCAAGGAAAAGGGGGTTGGTTTTCTTGTCAAAAAGGAAGTTGAATGTCTGCAGGGTTTGCTTTCAAACCCCAAAAAACCCTTTTTGGCCATTTTTGGCGGGGCCAAGGTGTCGGATAAAATCGGGGTGATTGAAAATCTGATGAACCATGTGTCTGCCTTTGTCATCGGCGGCGGGATGGCTTACACCTTTTTAAAGGCGCGAGGGGTCGATGTCGGCGGGTCGCTCGTGGACGAGGCAAAAATCCACCAGGCGGAAAAAATCCTCAAGCGGGCCGAGATCAAGGGAATCGAAATTTTGCTCCCGGTCGATTCCGTTCTGGCCGCCGAAATAAAACCGGGGTCTCCCTCCCGCACCGCCACGAACGGTGAAAAGTGGGATGGATTGAAGGCGCTCGATATCGGCCCGCAGACAATCGCCCTTTTTTCCGCGAAGGTCCGTTTGGCCAGGACCATTCTTTGGAACGGCCCGATGGGGGTCTTTGAAATTCCCGATTTTGAAAAGGGAACGTTTGAAATCGCCCGCGCCGTCGGGGAGGCTGGGGCGGTGGCGGTTGTGGGCGGCGGCGATTCGGTTTCGGCCATCCGCAAATCAGGCATGGCGGACAAGATGACCCATCTCTCGACGGGAGGGGGAGCCATGATGGAATTTTTGGAAGGGAAGCCATTGCCCGGACTAAAGGTTCTGGAGGTATAATAGTGCGCAAGCCTCTTATTGTCGCAAACTGGAAGATGAACCATACGGTAAAGGAGGGGCTCAAGTTCGCCACCCGCATCCAGAAAGATTTGCCGTCCGAGGGGCAGGTGGAAGTTGTCTTGTGCCCCCCCTTCACCTCTCTGTATTCGCTTTCGGTGGCGCTCTCCGAGAAGCCAACGGTCAAACTGGGGGCGCAAAATTGCCATTGGGAGGAGAAGGGGGCTTTTACCGGCGAGATCGGCGCGGCGTTTCTTAAAGAGCTGAACTGCGAGTATGTGATTGTGGGGCATTCGGAGCGGCGGCAGTTGTTTCACGAAACGGACAAAGAGGTTTGCAAAAAAATCGCGGCTGTTTTCGCCAATGAGATGACGCCGATTTTTTGCATCGGCGAGACGGAAGATCAGCGCGACAAGGGTAAAACAGCGGAGGTCATTGAAAGACAGCTGGGAGAAGGACTGAAAGAGGTTTTTGCCTCGTCGGCGCCCGCGCTGGTTATTGCCTATGAGCCGGTCTGGGCCATCGGGACGGGCAAAAACGCCACCCCCGAACAGGCCCAAGAGGTGCACGAGGCGATCCGCCGGTGGTTTGTGCGGCATTTCACGGCGTCTGCGGCGGGTCAGATGCGGATTCTGTACGGTGGATCGGTCAAACCCGACAACACTGCGGTTCTGATGAAAAAACCCGATATCGACGGGGTGTTGGTGGGGGGGGCCTCGCTTGAGGTTGACTCTTTTGCGCGGATTGTTAATTATACCTGATGCCGCAAACAAAGAGAGTCCCTTTGTCTTCGCAATTTTCGCAAGCCGCTAGGAGTTGGGTTGTATCGTCGGCGGATGTGGCTGGCGGGAACGAAAATTGCGCCGCCAAAAGGACTCTCTTTGTTTGTCGTTGGGTTCGTTAATTATTGTGAGCGAGGATCGGACTTGTTCCGTCCGAGCGAATGGGGGGTACGGGGGCGCCAGCGGCAAAGCCCCCGATATTATGTTGATCTTTTTGGAAACCATTGAGCCGCTGATATTGGTGGTTCATTTTATCGTCTGTTTCTTCCTGATTGTGGTGATTCTGCTTCAGGCCGGAAAAGGGGCCGACATCGGCGCCACTTTCGGGGCGGGAAGTTCGCAAAGCCTTTTTGGCGCGCGGGGAGCGGCCACGTTTTTGTCGAAGCTCACGACAACCGGCGCCCTGGTCTTTTTGCTCACCTCCATTTCGCTGGCGGCCATTCACAAAGGGCGCTCAAAAACCGGCGGCGGCGAATCGGCGGTGGACAACGTTCCCGTGGAGGCGCCTGTGGAGGAGGCTCCTGCGGCGCCCGCCCCTGCTGAAAGAGCCCCCGAGGCGGCTCCGGCGGAAAAGCCGGCGGGGCAGTAGCAGAATTTTTTGCCGGGATGGTGGAATTGGTATACACGTACGTTTGAGGGGCGTATGCCGCAAGGCTTGCGGGTTCGAGTCCCGCTCCCGGCACATCTGCTGTGTAATTCCGCAAGAGCTTGGTGTGCAAATTTCCGCCGGAGGCGGATCAGCCTCTGGCTGAACATACGACTCGTGGTGTTTCACCGCAGGACGAAACATACGAAATTATGAAAGTCAATGTCGCCCTCATCCAGATGACCCATGTGGAGACCTCTGCTCAAAATCTCGAAAAAGCAATCGGCAGAATCCGTGAGGCCGCGGGTCAAGGGGCGCGGATTGTTTCTGTCTCGGAGCTTTTTCTCTCCAAATATTTCTGCCAAACCAATGATCGCCGGTTTTTTTCTCTGGCCGAAACAATTCCCGGACCGAACACCGGGGCTTTTTCAAAACTGGCCAAAGAGCTTGGTATCGTGATTGTCGGCTCGTTTTTCGAAAAAGACGGCAAAGACCATTACAACACCGCAGTTGTTTTTGACGCCGATGGGTCGGTTTTGGGAAAATACCGAAAGCTCCACATTCCGGACGATCCGGGGCATCATTACTCGGAACTCTTTTACTTTAAACCGGGGAATTTGGGCCTGCCGGTTTTTAAAACACATTACGGGACCATCGGCGTCTCGGTCTGCTGGGACCAGTGGTACCCGGAAAATGCACGCGTCCTGGCCGAAAAGGGGGCGCAGATTATCTTCTATCCGACCGCCATCGGCTGGCCGGTGAGTGAAAAAGGGAAGGATGTGGCTAAAACCGAGTTCGATGCCTGGGTGACCATCCAGCGTTCCCACGCCATCGCGAACGGCGTCTTTATCGCCGCGGCCAATCGCACCGGCTTGGAGCAAAACCTCGATTTTTGGGGGGGGTCGTTTGTCTCCGATCCGTTCGGCAAAGTTTTGCAACAGGCCGGGCATGATCGGGAGGAAATTATTCTTTCAGCCTGTGACCTTTCGCGTATTCAAGAGGTTCGTGAGTCATGGCCCTTTCTCGATTGCCGGCGGATGAAAATAGCCGAACCGAAATGAAAACTCCTCAACAATCCGACTACCGCATGCCCGCCGAATGGGAACTGCACGAGGCCACATGGCTTAGTTGGCCCCACAACATTGAAACCTGGCCCGGCAAGATGGAGCCGATTCCCGGCGTATGGGTCGAGATGATCCGTCACCTCACCACCGGCGAAAAAATTCATCTTAATGTGAACGACGAAAAAATGGAGAAAGAGGCGCAGGGTCTCCTCAAAAAGGCCGATGTGGATCTGAAAAAAGTGATTTTTCACCGGATTGTGACGGATGACTGCTGGATGCGGGACTGTGGTCCGATATTTGTCGTGAAAAATCCCCCTCAATCCCCCTTTTTCAAAGGGGGAGGAAACCAATCCCCCCCTTTAGCAAAGGGGGGTGAGGGGGGATTTGATAAAGAGTCGTTAGCTATTACCAACTGGAAATTCAACAAATGGGGGGGCAAATATCCGCCGTGGGAGCTGGATAACGCGGTGCCTGAAAAAATCGAAAAGGAACTCGATATTCCGGCGTTCAAAATCGACATGGTGCTGGAGGGGGGTTCCATTGACGTCAATGGAAAAGGAACGCTCCTGACAACCGAACAATGTCTGTTGAATAAAAACCGGAATCCACATCTGATAAAGGATCAGATCGAGCAATATTTAAAGGATTGCCTGGGAATCTCCCATGTCCTCTGGCTCGGCGACGGCATTACGGGAGACGATACCGACGGGCATATCGACGACATTGCCCGGTTTGTGAATCCCACGACTGTGGTCACGGCTGTTGAAGAAAATCCACATGATGAAAATTACAAAATTCTTCAGGATAATTTAAAGAGGCTTCAACGGATGAAGGATCAGAACGGCAATCCCTTGAAAATTATCCCCCTCCCCATGCCCGGGGCCGTGTATTATGAGGGCCAGCGCCTTCCCGCCAGCTACGCAAATTTCTACATTGCCAACAAAGTGGTTTTGCTTCCCACCTATCATCATGCCAACGACGATCGGGCACGGGCGATTTTGCAGGATTTTTTTCCGGATCGAAAGGTGGTCGGCATCAACGCCACGGATTTTGTCTGGGGCCTTGGGGCCTTTCACTGCGTGACTCAACAGCAACCGGCCATTTAACTCTTCACCTTCTTCATAAACGCATCCAGCAAATCCATCGGCACGGGGAAGATGGTGGTCGAGTTCTTTTCCGCGGCGATCTCGGTTAGGGCCTGCAGATAACGGAGATGCAACGCGGGAGGGTGGCTTCCGATAATATCGCTGGCGTCTCCCAGCCGGGCGGCGGCCTGGAATTCGCCGTCGGCATGAATGACCTTCGCCCGCCGCTCTCTCTCGGCCTCGGCCTGCTTGGCCATGGCCCGCTTCATCTCCTCCGGAAGATCGATATGTTTCACCTCCACCGCGGAAACCTTGATTCCCCAGATATCGGTCTGCCGGTCAAGAATTTCCTGGAGGCGTTTGTTGATCTGCTCCCGTTCGGCCAGCAATTGGTCGAGCTCATGCTGGCCCAAAACCGAGCGGAGCGTCGTTTGCGCGAGCTGGGAGGTGGCAAAGAGATAATGCTCCACCTGCACCACCGCCTTGTCGGGATCGACCACCCGGAAATAGATGACAGCGTTGACCTTAAGCGAGACGTTGTCCTTGGTAATGACATCCTGCGGCGGCACATCCATGGTGACGGTGCGGAGGTCGATTTTCCGCATCCGGTCAACCAGCGGAATAATCCATCTCAAGCCCGCCGTCTTGATTTTAATCAAACGGCCGAAACGGAAGACCACCCCCCGCTGGTATTCCATGATGATCCGGACGCCGCTTAAAAACCAGACAAAGAATATCGCCCCAAAAAGAAATGTGCCGCTCATAGAACCTCCTTTTTTTTAACCGCTTTTTTTAACAACAACCGACAACCCTCTCATCTCCACAATTTCAACAGATGCCCCTTTTTCGATGGGGACATCCGACACCGCGTTCCAATACTCCCCCTGAACAAAAATCTTTCCCGGCCCTTCGGGGCCAACCGATTCTTCCACCGTCCCTCTTGCGCCGATCATCGATTCGCGGCCGGAGGCCTGTTTTCGGCCAAGGGTTCGAACCACCGAATAGCCGATCACCCCCGCAATGGCGGCCAGCGCCCCGGTGCTTCCGATAATAAACGGGAGAGGGACCTGCACATCGGTCTCCACCGGATCGAAGAGAAAAAGCGAACCGATAAAAAAACAGGCGATGGCCCCCACCGTCAAAAGGCCGTAGCTGACGACGTAAATCTCGACAATCAGCAGGACAAGCGCAGTGCCCATCAAAAGGATGCCCAGGGCGTTTACGGGAAGAGTCCGCGTCGCGATGAGAAGGAGGACGAGACAGGCTCCGGCCGCCGCCCCCGGCAGGATGCTTCCCGGATGGGAGATTTCAAGATAGATGCCGGCGATCATGGCGAGAATCAAAAGATAGATCATGGTCGGCGAGGCGACCGTGTTCAGAAAGCGGAGTTTGAGGCCGGGTTCATAGGGAACCAAGACGGCATTTTGCGTATTGAGTGTTTTTTCCCCGTCGGGCAATTTCACTTTCCTGCCGTGCAGGACTTTAAGCAGTTCCTCTTTCGATGGAGCCACGATATCGATCACCCGGTTTTTTAACGCCTTGTCCTGCGTGAGCGTCTCGCTCTCCAGCACCGCCTTTCTGGCCCATTCGACGTTTCGCCCCCTCTGTTCGGCAATCGCCTCGATAAAGCTCGTGGTGGCCGATTCGATTTTTTTCTTCATGATCTTTTGCTGTTCATTTTCCTCGCCGCCGCCGAACATTTCCACCGGATGGGCCGCCCCGATGTAGGTGCCGGGCGCCATGGCGGCGATATGGGCGGCCAGCGTGATAAAGGTGCCCGCCGAGCCTGCTTTGGCCCCGCTGGGGGCGACATAGACGATGACGGGATTTTGTGAGTTGAGAAAGAGTTTGACGATCTCCTCCGTCGCATCGAGAAGGCCTCCCGGCGTGTCCATTTGAATTAAGATCGCCTCGGCATTTTCCTTTTTCGCCTTGTCGAAAATGCGTTCGAGAATCTCAACAGTCCCGCCATGGATGGTGTCGTCCAGGGTGTAGTGGATTATTTGCGGTGTTGCTCCGGCCGAAGCAGGAAGCAGGAAACAGGAAGCGAGAAAAATAAAAATGGCGCGAAAAATGGCAGGCATATTTGTCCTATCAGTCCGATCCGTCCTATCAGTCCGATCCGTCCGATGACAAGTTTAAAAATAATGCAGGGCCACCCAATACGAGAAGGCATTTGCCGTGGTGTGAAAGAGAATCGGCGCCGTAATGGTCCCGGTTTTTTCCTTCAGCCATCCAAAGGCCAGGGCAGGAAAGAAAATGAAGATATGCCACCACTGAACATGGATCAGGCTGTGCGAAAGTGCAAAAACAAGCGACGTGACAAACAGGCCCCCTCCGACGGAGGCCCCCAACAGACGCCATCGCTTGCCGAAAATTTCGTTCATCCGTTCCAAAAAATAGCCGCGGAAGAAAAACTCCTCCGGCAGGGCCACAAGCAAGAGCTGAAAAAGGGCCCATTTTGCCGGTTTGGGAAAGAGGCCGGGGTGGTAGCCGAAGGAGAAAAAAATCCGCTGGTAAAAATGATTCCCGACAGCGGCCAACGGAAAAATAATCGCCGAAAAAATCAGAAAGATCACAACCGATTTGCCGAAACCGGATAATGAAGCATCAAGGAAGGCGATTTTTCCTTTTTTGCGATAGTAGATGACAAGCGGCGTGTAGAGGAGAAAGACGGCCGAGACCAGCGAGGTATTTTCGGCGATCCAGGCAACCCCCTGAAGGCGCCAGGCCAGATGGCAAGCTGTAATCACGACGGCCCAGGCAATGCAGGTTTCGGTGATGAGCGATTTACGGTTCAATGGAATATTTTTTCTTCCAACGCCGCCAGAGAAAGAGGCCGATGATAATGAAAATCGCCCCTGTAATTTGCGACGTGGAGACGACGCCGCCGAAGTAGACGCCGCGATCTTCGTCGCCACGTAAAAATTCAATCCAAAAGCGGAAAAAGGCGTAAGTCATGAAAAATGTGAGCATCACCTGTCCCTGAAATTTTTTTCGTTTATCCACCCAGTGAACAACCATAAAGGTGACAACGGCATTCGCCATATCGTAGATCTGCGTGGCATGAAGGGCGACTCCCGGAAAGTCGCGTCCTCCGTCGGAGGCGGGATTGTTAAAAGTCAGATGAATAAAAAAGTCGGTGGGTGTTCCATAACAGCAACCGGCCCCCAGACAGCCGATCCGGACAAAAAAGACAATGAGCGGACATCCGAGAGCCACCAAGTCGCAGTATTTCAGGAGCGGGAGTTTCCGGATTTTCAAGTACCCGATCACCCCCAAAAGGATGCCGATAAAAACGCCGTAGCCGACAAATCCCCCCCGCCAGAAATGGAACACATAGGTTTGATGCTCCCAGTAATAATCGGGCGCCTCGACAAACACATGGAAAAGCCGCGCGCCGATAATGCCGACAATAGTGCCGACCATCGCCAGATCGAGGATCACCACCTGCGAGAGGCCCTTTTTGGGGGCCTGATAATAAACATAAAAAGTGGCCGCCAGGGAGGCCGCCATCACCATGAAGAAAAAGGTGGGGATGGTGATGTTTTTAGTGTGAATGAGAAACGGAAGCATGGGTGAAGAAATGTCAAATTTCAAATGCCAAAGATCATTTCTTTGAACTTTGAACTTTGAACTTTGACATTTGTCTGTGTTCCCTCCTCTGGTGTATCGCCATCAAAATCAACAGCCAGAAAACCCCCACCGTGATGGCGCTGTCGGCGGCGTTGAAGGCCGGCCAGACCAGATCGAAATGGACCGACAGACCGAATATCCGCCAGTCAATCACCTTATTATTCCAGTGAAAAGAAAGAAAATCAACGACCGATCCGCGAAAAATCCGGTCGAAGACATTCCCCAGCGCCCCCCCGAAGATGAGGGCGACAGGGATGGGAGAAACCCTGTCTCCCGGCGGGAGTTTTTTCAGGTAATAAAAGAGAAAGAAGAGCGCAAGAACGGAGATGCAATAAAAGAAGATGTCCCGAAATGAAGAATCCCAGCCGGAAAGGATGCCGAAGGCGGCTCCCCGGTTTTGAAAATAGACGAGATCAAAAAGGTTGGGCCAGATGGTTACTTTCCCCCCCAGAGGGATATTCCGGACGATCAACTCCTTGGTAAACTGGTCGAGCGCGAAGATAAGGGGGGAAATGACGGCGATGATTGTCAATCGGCGCCTCATCGCACCGCCTCCACGCACCGCCCGCAGAGGGTCGGATGTGCTTTGTTGCATCCCGTCTCTACCGAGTAATTCCAACAACGCCCGCATTTTTTCCCTTCGGCCGGTTCGACGGCCACCTTCAGCGAGGGGACCGCCTTGCTTTCGATCTGAAATGCGTCGAGCCGGCCGCGAATTTCCACCTGTGAGGTGATGAATATCTGCGGCCAGTCCGCCTCATAGCTCTTCAGAAAGGTGAGAGTCTCGGCATCGCCGGCCAAAAGGACCCTGGCGTCCAGGGGATGGCCGATCGCCTTTTTCTGCCGCGCCTGTTCGAGGGCTTTGAGCGCCTCATCGCGGATTGTGCCGATCCGCTCCCAGCGGGTCTCGAGATTATTGTCGATCCAGTTCGGGTGCTCCTCCGGCCAGGAGGCGAGAAAGACCGATTCGGGGAGTTTTTCCCGATTGGGGATAAACTGCCAGATTTCCTCGGCGGTGAACGAAAGGATCGGGGCCAAAAGCGGGGCCACCGAGGTCAGGATGTCATAGAGGCTACTCTGCGCCGAGCGGCGCAAGACGCCGTCCGCCCGGTCGCAATAGAGGCGGTCCTTCAGGATATCGAGATAGATGGCCGAGAGATCGACGGTAAAAAATTTGTTTAAGGTGTGGTGAACCACATGGAATTCATAAGTCTCATAGGCCTTCTCGACCTTTTGAACGACCCTGGCCAGAAGATGAAGCGCAAAGCGGTCCAGCTCCGTCCTCTTTTCGGGCGGTACGCGGTGGCTCGCGGACTTGAAATCAAAAAGGTTCCCCAGCATGAATCGGCAGGTGTTCCGGATTTTGCGGTAGACCTCCGCCAGAACCTTCATGATCTCGCCCGAGACGCGGATGTCGTTTTTGTAGTCCTCCGCCGCCACCCAGAGGCGCAAAAGCTCCGCTCCCATTTCATTCAGCACCTTTTCCGGCGGGACATAGTTTTTGGCCGATTTGGAATATTTTTTCCCTTCTCCATCCACCACGAATCCGTGGGTCAAGACCTCGCGGGCGGGGGCCCCCCCTCTTGTCGCCAGCGAAACAAGGAGGGACGAATGAAACCACCCCCGGTGCTGGTCGGAGCCTTCGAGGTATAAATCACCCTGGGGACCAAGCTGTGGATGCCGTTCGCAGACCGCCGCAAACGAGACGCCGGAGTCGAACCAGACGTCGAGAATGCTCCCTTCTTTGATCATTTTTTCCGATCCGCAGGAACAACGGACTCCCTTGGGCAGAAGCGGCTTATCATCCCCCCACCAGGCGTCCGCCCCTTTTTTTTCAAAAACGTCGCAGATATATTCGCCGATTTTTTGGTCCAGAAGATTTTCACCGCAGTCGGCACAGCGGTGGACAATGATCGGCACCCCCCAGATGCGCTGGCGCGAGAGGCACCAGTCGGGGCGCGTCTCGATCATGCCGTAGATCCGGTCCTGCCCCCAGTTGGGAATCCATTTGACGTTGCAGTTGACGGCATTCAGGGCCTTTTTGCGGAGATCGTTGTGGGAGAGCGAGCAGAACCACTGCTCGGTGGCCCGGAAGATGATCGGGTTTTTGCACCGCCAGCAATGGGGATAGCTGTGGGTCAGGGTCTGGCCCGGCTCGTTCAGCAGAAATTTTTTTTGAAAGAGGAATTCGACAATCTGTTTGTCCGCCTTTTTAACGAACAGCCCTTCCCATTTTTTGACTTCCTCATACTGCGCGTCGGAAAGAGAGGTGAATTTCCCCTGGGCATCGACCGGGCACAACGTTTCCAACCGGTATTTCTGTCCGACCTCATAGTCCTCCTGACCATGGCCGGGGGCGATATGCACCACGCCGGTTCCCGACTCCAGCGTGACATGTTCCCCAGGCACGATGCGGGAATCCCTGGCCATGAAGGGGTGGCTGGCGCACAAGCCGGGATCGGACAGTTCTTGTCCGGTCCAGGTTTTTAATTCGGCAGGATTGCCGATAAAATCAATCGCTTTGAGAAAAGAATTTTTGAGATCCCTGGCCACAAGATAGATTTCGGCGTCGCATTCGAGGGCGACATAGTCATACTTTGCCCCGACAGCCAGCGCCACGTTTGCCGGGAGCGTCCATGGAGTGGTTGTCCAAATCACAAAGAAAACCGGTTTGTTCTTGACGGGCAGATCCAGCTTATCGATGTGAGGGAGTTGAAATTTTACGTAGATGGAAGGAGAGGTGTGATTCTCATATTCCACCTCGGCCTCGGCCAGCGCGGTCTGGCAGGAGGGACACCAGAAGACCGGCTTTTTGCCGCGATAGACATAGCCGTTCAGATACAGTTTCACAAATTCGCGGGCGATGTCGGCCTCGTACCGATTGGTCATCGTGAGATAAGGATGTTCCCAGTCGCCAAAAACCCCGAGGCGGATGAACTCTTCTGTCTGGGCGCGGACAAAGGCGCCCGCATATTGCCGGCAGGCCTCGCGGCGCACAAGGGGATCGGTCCGTTTTTTCGGGTCTTTTTCCTTTTCGGCAAGTTCCCTGATCGCGCCCAGTTCAATCGGCAGGCCATGACAGTCCCAACCGGGGATGAAAGCGCTAAAACGCCCCGACATGTTTTTGAATTTGACGATGATGTCCTTCAAAATCTTGTTCAGAATGTGGCCGAAATGGATATGGCCGTTGGCATAAGGGGGGCCGTCGTGGAGGATGAACTTTGGTTTCCCTTCGTTTTTTTTCAGAAGTTTTTCGTAGACGCCGGTCTCCTTCCATTTTTTAAGGAGTTCCGGCTCCCGCTTCGGCAATTCCGCCTTCATGGGAAAATCAGTTTTGGGAAGATTGAGAGTTTTCTTGTATTCCATCAATCGACCAAAAAATCATATAAGTTCCGGTAATGTCAATTTAAATCCCTTGACGCCAGCGGGTCTGCACGTTTAAATCGCTCGCCGTAAGGGCGTACAGCCGTACGCCCTTACGTTTTATGTCGGAATTCATCACCCAACTCAAACGAACCCACCACTGCAACCAGCTCGCGAAAACCGATGTCGGCAAAAAAGTGGTGCTGATGGGGTGGGTGGACACGCGGCGCGATCACGGCGGGTTGATTTTTGTCGATCTTCGCGACCGCGAAGGGCTTACCCAGATTGTCTTTAATCCGCAGGTTGACGCCAAAACGCATGAGCTTGGAGGGGAACTCCGGACGGAATATTGTCTGGCCATCAGCGGGGAGGTCCGGGCAAGGCCGGACGGGATGGCGAATCCGAAACTGAAGACCGGAGAGATTGAGGTTGTTGTGGAAGAATTTGAAATCCTGAACCGCTCCAAAACGCCGCCGTTCGTGCTGGAAGACGAGATCAACGTCAACGAAGAGACGCGGCTGAAATACCGCTACCTCGACCTGCGCCGCACTGCCCTCAAGAACAACATTATTCTCCGCTCCCGCGTCTCGCAGATTGTGCGGGAATATCTGGCGCAAAACGGTTTTCTCGAAATCGAGACGCCGTTTTTGACAAAATCCACGCCCGAAGGGGCGCGCGACTATCTGGTGCCCTCGCGGATTCATCACGGCCATTTCTACGCGCTTCCCCAGTCGCCGCAGTTGTTCAAGCAGATTTTGATGGTCTCCGGCTTTGAGCGCTACTTTCAGATTGTCCGTTGTTTTCGTGACGAGGATCTTCGCGCCGACCGCCAGCCGGAGTTCACGCAGATCGATCTCGAGGCCTCTTTTTTGAGCCGGGATGATTTTCTTTCCATCATGGAGGGGCTTATTGCAAATGTCTGGAAAAAGGTTTTGAACGTCGAAATTCCTCTCCCCATCCCCCGACTTTCCTATGACGAATGTATGGAACGCTACGGGCTTGATGCCCCCGACACCCGGTTTGGGATCGAGCTCAAAACGGTCACCCCCATTTTTCAAAATTCAGGGTTCAAGGTTTTTGGCGAGATTGCCCGTGTGGGCGAAATGATCAAGGCTCTGGTGGTTCCGGGAAAATCCGATTTCAGCCGAAGCGAGATCGACGATTTCACGAAATTTGCCGGCATCTACGGCGCCAAGGGGCTGGCATATATTAAAATTTTGGAAAATGAATGGCAGTCGCCGATCACGAAATTTCTCTCCGACGCCGAGAAAAAACAGTTACAGGAAACACTCGGTCTTAAAACCGGTGATATTGTGTTCTTTGGCGCCGGCAAGGCCAAAATTGTCAACGACTCTCTGGGGAATCTTCGGGAACATATCGGTAAAAAAATCGGATTGATCGATGACACCAAATATAGTTTTGTCTGGGTGGTCGATTTTCCCTTGTTCGACTGGGATGAAGAGCAAAAGAGACCGGTTGCCGTTCATCATCCCTTTACATCGCCAAAATTTGAGCAACTCTCTCTCTTGGATTCCGACCCGCTCAAGTGTCAGGCAAACGCCTACGATCTCGTCTTAAACGGCACCGAGGTGGGAGGAGGCTCGATCCGTATCCACGATTTTAAGATTCAGGAAAAGGTTTTTGATCTGCTCAAAATCGGAAAGGAAGAGGCCCGCGAAAAGTTCGGCTTTTTGCTCGAGGCCCTTCAGTACGGCGCGCCTCCCCACGGAGGGATCGCCTTCGGGCTTGACCGCCTCATCATGCTTTTAACCGGGTGCGATAACATCCGCGACGTGATTGCCTTTCCCAAGACGCAAAAGGCCACCGACCCGATGACAGAGGCCCCGTCGCCGGTGGACCCAAAACAGCTTTTAGAGCTGGGAATTGCGATGGCGAAGAAATAGCCGGCGCAGTCTGAATCCGAACAACACCCCAAGGTTGACGATCAGCCAGATAAATGGAACGGGAGATGCGGGCATCGCCGCCGAACCACCCATATTCAAACAGCCACCGCCGGCGGCCCGTACCCCCACCTCGGCCTCGGCCAGATACTCACAGGTTGTCATCTCGCCGGTGGCCACACTTTTCAGGTCAACCTTGCCGGTTGAATCGTTCCAGGTTGCCGTATATTCTTGGCCAGCGGCATAAGTTGTGATCAATCCCCCTTCCTGGAGGCCCAATATATCACTGATACTTAAGGCCGGGTCGAAATCATCGCTCCCCAGGGTCGAAGGGCTTCCATCCGACGGGACACAATTGTCGATGGCGGATGCGGATGTTTCCACCGGTGTTTCTCCCGAGTCCGCGCAATCCTCATCCACCGTACCGTCGCAGTCGTTGTCGAGGCCATCGTCGCAGGTTTCGGAACTTGCCGGGGTGGTTTCTCCCTCGCAGTCGCCCCAACTACCGCTGGTGCAGTTTTTTGTCCCGCCGGTACAGACTCCCACATTCTCCGTCCCGGCGGCGCCGGTGTAGCACGCTTCGGTGAGGTCTTCATCCGTCTCGCCGTCGCAGTCGTTGTCGGCGCCGTCGCAGGTTTCGTCGCTTGGCCCTGTCTCGCCGTCGCAATCGTCGCTCCACTGGTTGTTGGCGCAGGTTTGCGTGCCGGCCACGCACTCCCCTTCGTCACTGCCGCAGGACTGGGTTTCCCCTTCGGTACAGTTGCACCCTTC
>JACPFC010000102.1 GCA_016183175.1 Deltaproteobacteria bacterium | reverse complement strand
GGCGATTCATACAAGAAGAGAATGGCCCAGGGGATTAGACCGGGGGTGAGTGTCGAAGAGTTCGCCAAGGGAGCCGATGTTGTTTTGAATCTGGGAGATGAAAAAACCCTCACCCGGGATCTCGCCTGGACCCGGCATTTGGTGGAACGTCTGGCCAAAAATGCCTTTTTTGGCCCCATGACCAACCCCGATCCCGGCATTACCCCCGAACTGCTCGGTCGGTGGCGGGAGGATGTCTACTATGGAAGCGGCAATCAGCTGTTTGAAAATCCGGTCAATAATTTTGTGGTCTTTACCCAGATGGCCCTTGGGTGTTTGTTGGCTTATGCGAAAACCGTTTCCCCCGAAATGACCGTTGCCGCGGCTTGGGCCATTCATCGGGTGGCCAAAATGGGTCCTCCAGCTCATCTTTTAAGTTCGTTACCCCCGGAGCAAAGAAAGTATGGAAAACACTGGCTGGTCCCCCGGCCGGATGATGAGCGACTGATCATGGAGGAGGCGGCCGCCATTGCGGTGGCGGCGGCCGAGGCCGGGGTTTCCCAGCTTTTTGACAAAAAGCTTGCGGGTGAGGAGCTGGAACAATTCCGGCGGATCGTTATGGAGGAATTAATCATTCGCACAAACCTGGTTAAAAGGATGAGGGAAAAGACCCGCGAAGAGGCCAAATATTATCTGAAAACAAGATACCCCCGCCAGTACGCCCCTTTTTATCTGCGCAAGGGAGATCTTGACCCTGTTTACTATGTAGCCCCCCAAGTGAAGCGCAGGCCCTTTGAAGATTTTGCGGGTCGGGTCGGGATATCGAACAACCGCTGGAAAGATCTGTTAACCTCGGAGGGGGAGATCAAACCCACCGCCCTGACCCTTGTGCTTCAACGGCTTTTGCACGACGTACGTGGGGAGACCTTGGCCAGTGAAATTGCCCGGCGCGAACTGAAGCTCATTGTGGATCTGGCCATGATCAGCCCTTCGCTGGGGCTTGCCCTTGCTTTAAGGCGCACCCGCGTCCAACGGAAACATCTGGCGGAGAGGCCGACGTTGTTTCACCGTGAAGAAATCTTCCGGGTTGTGATAGAGGTTGTGCCCGAGGCCAGGGCCGATATTGATGCCCTTATCCGATGGGTTGATGTTCACAAGCCGCAACCGGTGGAGGGGGCCGCGGTGCCTGCCCCGGCGCCGGCGGAGGCCCCACCGACCGCCGAGGCGGGGGCAGACGGTCCAAGCGGCCGAAGCCATGGCATCATGGGCCCTGTCTTTTTGGCCCTTAATCTGGCGGCGGGGGAGCCGAATCCGGAGGCGTCTTTTACGCAACAGTTCGGACCCGCCGTGGCCGCCGTTACCGCCTATTCGTCTCCGGTTTCGTCTCTGGCTACCGTGAGCGCCGCCACGTTTGCCGGCATGACGACGTTTGTCAATGTCGTGGCCACCCCAACAATGGTTACCGGCACCTTTGTCCCGGCGCCGGTTGTGGCCTGGTAGCGGACGGATAGGGAACAAAATTTTCTCTTGAAATTTCAATAGATTAGCTACATAAAAAAACCAGGCAACTTTTTTATCCACTTGCCGATAAGGATAAGATGATCATCTGGCCCTTATTGCTGGCAAGCGATTCCGGACTTTGGCCGGAAGACCCCTCCACAGAAACCGCCGCCACTCCTTGCTCTTTGTCCTCGGCTGATCCGGAAGATAGCTACAAGGCCCCGCTGGCTTTGGGCGGCATTGTTGCCGCGCGGCAAGCGGTTCCAGCGGCCGTGCGTTTGGCCGCCCCCACCGCCCTCGGAAGGGCATCTGTCGCATGGGGAACAGAGGCGGCGATGCTCGAAGGGGGGGCCGCCGCCGCAGGCGGCGCCGAGATGGCGGCTGGTGAAGGTTTGCTGATGGGGGCATTGCGGCTGGCGGCGACTTTCGCCCGGGTTTCGCCGCTGGCGCTCATCTTCATGGAATCGGATCAGCCGCGCCGCGAGAAGCCGCCTCTCCGCTACCAGGACGATTCGGAAATTGTGGGGGTTCCCGACCTCAAGGAGTGGGAAAAATTCAAGCAAGACATGAAAGACGCGGCAGACCTGTGGATGTATAAGCTCTTTTTCAGACATCTGCCCGATCACCTTGCCGATTTCCTCGCCCGATCCCTGATGCGTCGGTCCTCAAATTCTTTCCCCCCTTCTCCGGGCGCCTTGGGGGCCAGAATGAGCAGTCGATCCGGTGACGGCGGCGGTGTTGCGGCGGATCCAAAAAAGGGGAGAGAAAAAAAGGCCGAAAAGCCGCCAAATGGAGATTGTTATCGCCAGATCCGTGATCACCTGAATCCGCGAGGGAAAAGAAATGAGGAGGTCGACGAATTGATTCGCATGTTGCAGGAAGACCTGAAGCTCACCGTTGAGGAACAAAAGGTGGCCCCCGGCATTGTCCAGTCGATTTATGCGGGAAATTCAAGATCGAGTCCCGAACACAGACTCCTCCTGGTCTATTTTGTTTTTCAGATGGGAAGAGGAAACTCGACCGGTGGGAAAAGAGCGCAGGCGGCCAACAGAGCGGCCGCTTTGACCATTCAACTTTGGGCCGGCCAGACCATTGCGGCTTTGTCAGCAACCCCTTTGTCCGAGAAGAGACAGAGAGGGTTGATCTTTGATCTAAGCAGATGGACCAGCCGGGCCGCGGAGGCAGACCTGTTGGATATTGTCCCTCTCGCTTGGAGAGGTTTTGAGGATGCCGCGGTTGCCCTGTCTCGCGAGGGTCTTGATGGCGATCAAATTTTTACCCTTTTGTCGCGGCCTTTTAACCAGCCAAAAAAGGAGAGGGTTTCCCTGATATTCGAAGGGTTTCCCGATGAGGTTTTGGAGATCAAGAAGGAAAATCCGCGCGTCAGGAAAGAGGAGCTTTTCAGCCTTCTCTCTTCCTGGGTGGAGACTTATCCCGGCACGCCCGAATGGGAAAATTTGGGGCATGTTCTTGACCCCTCCGCCGATTCAAAAGTGGAAAGGGAGAGGGCGCGCCGGTTTGGCCAGGCCCGCGTCCTAAAATTAAAGGAGATCATCAAATGTGCGGCGGAAGGGGGCCGCCGGATTACCTTTGAGGTCTTCTATGCCGGGGGAATGCCGCAAAGGGTTATTGTGCAGGTTGGCGGAGGCCAGACGCAGTCGTTTGGGTCCGTTCAAGAAGCCATGGAACACTATCACGTCAAGGTGGAGTTGGCCCACCAGACGGAATATGAAGTGAGTCCTTATTCAGTCCCGATTTACAGGGAAGTGACAAGGATGACCGTGAAATGGGACAGGGAACGCCAAACGTTGCATGACGCCGAGGGAAACAGGATGGCGGATGGAATCGAAAAGGAAGAAGCCCTTTTTGAATTCCTTGGAAAAAAGTGGCGGGGAGAGGAAAAAGAACTTTTGAGGCAGGCCCGGCGCCATGGTGTGAATTTTTCCCCGCAAACCTTCATGGAATATAGGGAGAAAGTCCATCCCCGGTTGCGGCTTTTAAAAAGCGGCGACGAAGGGACGGTTTACCGAATGGTCGGAGAGCCGATGGCGGTCAAGGAGTTTGGGGACAGTGATTTGGGGCTTGCCGAGAGCTTGTTGCGCGACCAGGTCCGGGCCTTTTTAAGAATTCAACGGGCCCTTGAAAAGGAGGGTGTCGAAGGAATCCGTGTGCCTGAACTGGGGGTAGTCGGCCGTGATTTCCTGGTGCGGGAATGGGTGCCCCGCCGGTTTAATGAGGATGATATGTACGGTGTTCTCGAAATGCTGGAACAAATCAAGGCCAGCCGGTCCACTGAAATGCAGGTGGTCAGACGAACATTGGAGAGGATGTATGAAGGCTACCAGGATGAGTCACACCGTGACGGCTGGAATGTGGGAAAAGGGCCCGATGGCAAATTTGTTCTTTACGACCCCGGGAGCCGCATCGATTTTGTGGATCCTTCCGACGGCGGCGAATAACGGCGCGCTCAAATGATGGCGACAACGCCCGATTTTCGGATGGGGTCGTCCACGGTTATCCAAAGGAGGATATGGGTATCGAGGACGTATTTCATTCTTTGAGGGCTTCCCACAGGTCGGAGGTGTCGAAGTGGACGATATCGCCATGGATTGAGGCCTTCCCTTTCAGGGACCCTCTCAAAGAGCGTTTTTCCTTTTTAGCCGGGATCACCCGCGCGATCGGTTCCCCCCGTTTGGTGATGATGTACTCCACCCCCTTTTTAGCGGTTTTGTCCAAAAGGCTCAAACACTTGGCCTTAAACTCGGTGATGTTCAATTGATTTACGGATGACTCTTTCACACCAAAACTCTACCAGAGACAATCTGACCAGTCAAGTCATCTTGAAATAATACATAAGAGATATCAAATAGTTAGACTAACATCACCGATCCTTATCCGCCCCCCCAAAAATTCCACGCAACTTTTTTTGAAAATTGCCGATAAAGACATTGTTTGGCAAGGCGCTTAAATCTTCTTATGGATAAGTTATTCTACATCACCGTGGGTCCCAAAACGGCCGAGGAAATCGACAATCTGGATGACGGCCACTACGATGAAGATCCGGCAACGCCCGCGGACGAAGAGGAGTCCAAGGGTTTTGAATCGGGTGTTTTTACCGAGACCGAAACGCTTTTTGGCGGTTTATATGCGGTTAATTTCAGCGCCGACGGGTTTGAGGCCTTTAAAGGCAAATTTCTCACCTCGAAGTGGGGAACCGGCAAGAAAGACGCTTATCTTAAAAATCCCGACGACCTCGATCTGCGTGCCCTGATCGAGAATATGCAAAACCCCGGCGGTTTTACGGTGTACCTGGGCGCCAATGCGGAGGCGACCGGCGAACTGGAAAAAATTTTTGAAGGCAATATCACTGTTGAAAAAGGTGTTTTTTCCGATTCACCCACTCCCAACCGGATTAAAATCAGCTTCAAAAAAGAAATCGGCGGGAAGGAGTGGGGTCAGTTGAAGGCCTTTCTCGACTGGAGGGGCAAAAATTTGTCTGCCCCCGACAAGTACAAAATCAGCGCGCCGGACCTTTCCAATCTTGGCCGGTTTGCGCGAGAAACAACCGCCAAACCAAACCCGGAACATCTGGAAAAATTCAAGGCGCTGAACATTTACGACGAAAAAGAGGTTCAAACTGCCTATTCCACCCTTCAAAATGTGGAAGCGTCTTTTGTCCTCCCCTATCTTATCGAAGCGGAGGCGTGGGAGACTTTTTGGGATGAGACGGTGCAAAAGGTCTGGGGGCTGACCGGTTTGGATTATGACATGGTTCCGGTGCATATGAATGAAAGTGGTATTATCGCCCAAGTCGCTATTTCCGGCCCCATTGGCGGCGTGGATTCTGATGGACACCATTGGGGATTAGAGGGGTTTGTGTGGCGCCTTGAGTCGCTTGCCTCGCCGGCGATGACGAAGTCCGAAGAGATGGCATATCTTCCTCTTAAGGCGCCGACCTCCCTGCCGGGGAAATATGTCACTCTTCGCTGGCATTTTGCGGATGATGACGGATCGTTGGGAAACATTAATACCGGAAATTTTTCCGCAACGGTCAAGTTTACCGAGGATGAATTTTTAAAGGCGCGCGACGAGGCGGAAAAACCGTTCAACGAGGCCTTTTTGGAGTCGCTTCCCGATATATCGGCCTTTTCCCCCGATGTGGCGACGGTCGCGTTGTACTCGCAGACCGATCAGGCCGGAAAAACCCAGGCAGTGCTCGAGGAAGAGGGCCGGATGGCTCCCGTGGGGGTTCCCTTCCCTTCCGCCCGCGAGATCCTCGATCGCTGGACCATGGGGGACCCAAGGACAATGGCGCAACCGGACTATTTCACGCCGCCCACCATCGAAAGAAGCCTGGGGGCTTATCCGCGCTATTTTACGCCGGAGCTTTTGGCATGGGCCGAAGAACAGACAAAACTGCGGGAACTCTACGGCATTGCCAAATCGGAGGATGGAAATATCTTTTTCTATGAAAACGAAAAACTGATGATTCCGCTGGGGCAAGGGCTTCCGATTGATCAGGCGGTCCACCGCAGTACGTTGGCTTTGGACTCTGCCGTTTTTCAGGACCCGGCGTTCCAGAAATTTTATGCGGATCTCGTCCGCCTGTTGCTTATCGAAGTGGCCGGCTTCCCCATCACCGAGGCCAAGGTCAACGGAGACGACGTGGTTATCTTTACCGACCAGTCGCACGAAAAATTAATCGCGGCAATCCCCCGACTTGGAGAATTCCAAGCCCAATTGAAAAAGGGAGAGGTGGATTTCGACGACTACCCCGGCCTTAAACTGCTTTTGGGGGATCTGGATGAGGAGGGGCAAAAAGAACTGGCCAAATTTGTCGGAGCCGTCGCTTCTACAGTGGAGGAGGCCCACAGGCATAATCCGGGCGAGGCGGGGCATAAAAACGTGACGGTAGCCATTGGTATTGGCGCTCTCATCGCCGCCAGCATGGGGGGCAATGCGTTGCTCCAGCTCTATCTTCACAGAAAGAACCAGGGCGCGAGAGGGATCATGGGCGCCGGCTTGGCCGGTGTGGGCAAAGACGGCATCGAGCGCGATGTCTGGGGAAATGTGGTGCCTCAACCGAAGGATTTTTATATCGATCTTAACCAGGAGGCCATGGAAGGAAGGCTTCCCAACATCGTGGGAACGGGAATGGAGAAAGATGTCGACAAGGTCCTCGGGATTACCAGCAAGAAGATGACCCCCAACGTGGTTATCTGGGGGCGCAAAGGGAGCGGCAAAACAACGTTGGCCGAGGCGGTGGCCAAAGAAATGGTTGCGCGGGGCCAATACGGCCAGCAGGTTCGTTTGATCCTCATCGCCAAACTGTTCAAGGGGGCCCAGCTTCGCGGCGGTTTTGAACAAAACGTGGACAAGTTGATCGATGATGCCGTCAGCGCGGCCAAGACAAGCGGACTGCGTCCTATTTTGGTGTTTGACGAAGGGCACATGATTGTGGGGGCCGGAAAATCGGGCGATGGAAATATCGATATGAATAACCTCTTGAAACCCTACATGGCCCGCGGCGATGTCAGCGTTGTGATGACAACCACCGGTTACAAGGAAAATGGCCGGCTGTGGGGTGAAGTGGCCGTATTTTCTGAAGACGAGGCCTATCAAGACCGTTGTACCTTTTACGAAAAATCGGAGTCCAACGCCGCGGAGACACGGGAAATTCTTGAGGCGCGTCTTCCGGAACTGGAGGCCGCGCATGGAATCACCTACGACCGCGCAATTTTGGACCAGATTTACGACACAACCGAAAGGGAACAGCCCCTCCGGGCCCATCCGCGAAAGGACATCGATGCCCTCGACCGGGCCGGGGCCTCGCTGAAGGCCCGACGACAGGGCCTCGAGGGGAGAATTTCGGTGGCCCAAAATGACATCGACGCCATGAGCCCGACAAAGAAGGGGGCCGACGACAGACGGACCAAACTGGAAGAAAAAATCACCGAATACGAGAGGGAATTGGGGGACATCCCTTCCACGGTTGGCATGAAAGAGATTTATGACGCCATTCAAAGCGAGGGGGTGCTCCAGCAGGTCAGGGATAGGATGGCGGAGCTGACGGTGACGCGGGCTGAAATTGAATGGCTCAAAAAACCGGCCGACAACCGCACGCACTGGGAGATGAGCGGCCGCTATGCGATGGCCGCCGAGATGCGCCAGATGGATTTGAAGGAAGACTATGATAACCGTGGAAATGTCACGATTACCGTTGATATCGGCGGCGCTTCGGTTACGGAGGCGGCAAGCGACCACTTGAGATATCTGGACATGCAATTGGCCAGGGCGCGTCCCGCCCTTGCGGCCTTGCGGGGGACCGTGATCGTTCCGGGAGAAACCCCCTTTGCACAACCGACGCAGGGACTTAAAAAGGGGCGGCCGGAGTTCAGGGAATTGATCGAAAGGATTGTGATTGCGGAAATGAATGCGCAACGAAGTGGCAGGGGTGAACCGCTTTTGTCGGAACAGGAAATTGCTTTCACCCTGGCCAAGGAAGTGGATGCCATCGACATCAATCCGGGAAGCGCTTCCCCTTTTGCCATGCAACCGGGTGATTCGGAGGTCGAGTATGCCCAAAAGCTCAAAGACAGGCTTTCTGTATTGACAATCCCCCCCGAACCCCCCCAAGGCCCTCAAGGCGGCGGCGGTGGAGGCAATGGCGGCGCCGGTCCATCGAGCGGGTCGGGAAAGCCGCGCAGTGGCGGTACGCCGCGGAGAGGAAAGGGGAGTTCGGGCGGGGGAACGGGCGAGGCGAGCGCTGTAGGTGGAACGCCCAAAGTGATTCGCACCGGCATGGAAGAACTCTACCTTCATCGTGTTAACGACACAGCCGTTTACGAATCTCTGAAGAGTGTCGATCCGCGACTGGCCCGGTTCTATCGCGAAAATATTTCAACCTCGCTGAATCCGGTTGGAACCTTTTCCGATCTGGTGTTTCGCGTGGACGATAAAACCCTCGATACGGCTCGTCGAACAATATCCGCCGAAGGCCGGTTTATCAGCGAGGCGGGTGAACGGCTGGTTTTCGAATTGATCGTCCGGGAGGCGGAGGCCAAAGGGGTGGCGGTTGAATCGAATCCCGCTAAACGGGCGGAAATGGCCGTACGGTTTGAAGCAGAACTTCGGGAGAAAAAGGGAATCGAAAAGGAGGAGAAGCGTCCGGAGGAAAGAGAGCGCGATCGGGATCTGGAAAGAAGGCTGGAAGCCATTCGGGCTGGCGGAGGGAAGTAAGGGAGCAAGAAAGGATTGTTATGGACTATACGACAAAAATTTGGACCGAAAGTGAAGGGGCCATCGACAATACCTACGGCTACAACGATTGTTTGATCACCTATCAGTCGATGAGTGATGGAATCAGCCTTTACCCTCTGGACAACATTACCCAAGCCGCGCTGGAAGAGGCAAAGGAGCAGGTGACAGCGGGTGTTGCCCCGACGGAAAAAGAAGTCGAGGC